>NZOF01000044.1 GCA_002695185.1 Erythrobacter sp. | reverse complement strand
GGCGGGATCGAGCATGCGATCCTGCACCTGCTCTACGCCCGGTTCTGGACCCGCGCACTGGCGCATATGGGCCAGATCGACGTGAAGGAACCGTTCGCCTCGCTGTTCACGCAAGGCATGGTCACCCATGAAACCTACAGCCGCAAGGCCGGCGGCAAGACCGTCTACTATGCGCCCGACGAGATCAGCCGGGAGGCCGAGCGGTCGCTGCTGAAGGCCGATGGCGGCGAGGTCGAGATTGGCCGCGTCATCAAGATGTCGAAGTCGAAGAAGAACGTCGTCGACCCCGACACCATCATCGATACCTACGGCGCCGATGCCGTGCGCTGGTTCATGCTCTCCGACAGCCCGCCCGAGCGCGACCTGCCGTGGTCCGAAGCCGGAATCGAGGGGTGCAGCCGCTTCGTGCACCGGTTGTGGCGCCTGTTCTCCGCCTATGAGCCGCAGGCGCAGGGCGAGGACAAACCGCTCGATCGCAAGGTCCACCAGACCGTGGCCGCCGTGGCCGAGGATATCGAGGCGTTGGGCTTCAACAAGGCCGTGGCGCGGATTTACGAGCTGACCGGCGCGGTCGAGAAGGCGCCAGCCTCTGCCAGCCGATCCGCCGCGATCCGCAGCCTGGTCCAACTGGTCGCGCCGATGATGCCGCATCTGGCGGAAGAGGCATGGTCGGGCATGGGCATGGAAGGCCTCGTGGCCGATGCCGCCTGGCCCAAAGTCGATCCGGCGCTGCTGGTGGAAGACGAAGTGACCATCGCGGTGCAGCACAAGGGCAAGCTGCGCGACACGCTCACCGCGCCCAAGGGTGCGGCGAAGGAAGATCTGGAGGCGATGGCGCTGGCATCCGAAAAGGTGCAGCGGTCGATCGACGGGGCAGAAATCCGCAAGATCATTGTGGTACCCGACAGATTGGTGAATATCGTCACCTGATGCGCCAGCTTCTCGCCCTCTCGCTCGCCCTGCCGCTCGCCCTGGCGATTGGCGGCTGCTCGCTCCAGCCCATGTATGCCGGCGGCAGCAGCGGCGCGGTCGCGCAAGGTCTCGCTGCCGTGGATGTCCCGCCGATCGAGGGCAAGGCCGGCTGGCTGGTGCGCAGCGCGCTCAACGACAGGCTGGGCGCATCCGGCACCGGCGCCTCGCGTTACCGGCTCGAAGTGCGGCTGGACGACAGCCTCGATGGCCTCGCCGTGCTGGCCGACGATACGGTCAGCCGCGAACGCCGCACCCTGCGTGCGCGCTATCAATTGGTCGATGCGGCCACGGGTGAAATCGTGCTCGACGCGACCGAGGGCGTGGATGCGGGGATCGATGTGGTCTCCAGCGAATATGCCGTGATCGCGGCGGAAAACACCGCGCTCGAAAACCTTGCCGTCGAAATTTCCGACCGTATCGTGACGCGCGTTGCCCTGGCGCTTCGTGAAAGGGCGCAGGGCGAACGGTGAAGCTGACCGGCAAGGATTTTGCCGCCAAGGCGCGTGATGTAGCCGCCAGTTGCGGCGTCTTCTTCTTCTGCGGGCAGGACGAAGCCGGCGCCAGCGCGGCGGCCAACCAGATTGCCGCCATGCTGCCCGATCCGGGCGAGCGGGTGGAAATGCCCGGCGCCGATCTGCGCGCCGATCCCGCCCGGCTGGGTGACGAGGCGCGCTCAAGCTCGCTGTTCGGCGACAAGCGCCATATCTGGTGCCGCGTGGCGGGGGACGAGGCGCATGAGGCGATCAAGATTCTGCTGGAAACGGGCGACATGGGCGCGGGCGAGGCTTGCCCGGTGATCGTGGTCGCCACGGGCGCCACCGATAAATCGCGCACCGCCAAGCTGCTGGAAAAGCGGAAAGATGCCGTGGTGGCGATGTTCTATCCGCCCGATCTGCGCTCTGTCACCCAGACCGTGCGCGCCATGGGCGATGCGGCGGGCGTGCGGCTGGATGGCGCCGTGGCCGAACGGATCGCGCGCGCCGCCAATCTGGATGTGCGGCTGGCGCAGAGCGAGGTGACCAAGCTGGCCACCTATCTCGACGGCAGCCCGCAATCGCCCCGCCCGGCGGAAATGGAGCATCTCGACGCGGTCGGCGCGGCGAGCGAGGAGGACGGTTTCGCCGGTCTGGTCAATGCCGTGCTGGCGGGGCAGGGGCCCAAGGTGGCCACCGAAATCTCGCGGATGAAGCAGATCGGGCTGAACCCGGTCGGCACGCTGCTGGCGATCGAACGCCGCGCGGCGCAACTGGCGCGCATATCCGCCGCGCTGGGCAACCGCCGCTATCAGGATCTCGACAAGGGCGAAAAGGCGCGGCTGGGCATCTTCTGGAAGGAAGAACGCGATATCGCCGAACAGGTTCAGCGCTGGCGCGGGCCCAAGCTCGACCGGCTGACCATGCGGCTGACGCAATTGCACCGCGAATTGCTGACCAACAGCCAGGCGTCCGAATTGCTGCTGGCGCAGGGGCTGACCGGCATCGCCCGTGTGGCCGGGGCCGGACGCCGGTAAACGCCGTCAGACCCGGCTCAGTTTTCGGGGACCGAGAAGGAGCCGGTAACGCGCCCGCCGGATGATGAATTGCCGCTGCCGGTCACGCCCGACGATCCGCTGGCGCGGCCATCGATACTCGACACGCCGCTGGCCAGATCGATCACCAGCCGTCCGCCATTCAGCGTATCGCCGCCGCGGTTCAGCCGGACATTGCCCGCCATGGTGATGATCCGGCGATTGAAATCGTACACCGCCGTATCACCCCGTGCGCGTTCGTTGCCGCGCGTCACATTGACTCCGCCGGTGGCCATGATCCGCTGGATCTTGAGGCTGCCTGCATCGGAATAGTTCACGATGGTGCGCGCGGCGTTGAGGTTGAGGCCGGCCTGCGTGATCTCGACATTGCCCGAAAGCACCACGCGGTTCTGGCGATCCTGCAATTCGATCCGGTCGGCGGCATAGGACACCGGTGCATTGGAATTATGGCCGGAGATCGCCTGCGCCGAAAGCTGCATGCCGCCCAGCGCGGCTGCCGTCAGGGCAAAACCGGCAAGCGCGCTTTTCGCCATGGTGGGGAACTGGCTCTTGATCATGGCATCCTCAGCTTGCCGGGCTCCATGCGCAGCCGCGCATTCCCGGACAGGGTAACAGTGCGTTGGTCGAGATCGCCGTCCAGACGGTCGGCACGGAAGGTCCCCGCCGGACCAGATCCCTCTACCCCGCCCGATCCTTCGATCGTCTTGTTCTTGAGATCGAGCGATACGCCGCTCGCGCTCATGCGGTAACCGTCGGCGGCAGCCATCTGCATGGTGCCGTTCACATCGACGACGTCTTCGCTGATATCGTATTGCCCGCCGGGCGCCTCTACCCGTGCAGGTCCATCGGTCATCAGCAGGCGGGCGACCAGATCGTCCAGCCGGACGATTCCTTCCACGCTCGATCGCTGGACCGCTTCACCGGCGGTCAGCGAGAAGGGGCGGCCCTTGGCATCCTGCCCGCGATACAGCGCATTATCCACGCGCAGACGTTCCTGGATCATCGCCACCTTGTTGCGATCGAGCAGGAAGCTGATTTCGCCGCGCGGGCTCAGCGGGGTGATGATCATCAGCGCGGCGACGACGCCCACCCCCATGGGCAGGAACCGCGCCAGAAAGCGCACCAGCTTGTCATGGCTGCCACCCGGCGCAGCGAAACGCTGGCGGCGCGAGCGTAGCTGCTGCGCCTCCGTGGTTTCGATCCTGCGCTTCTTGAACACCATGAGGGGGTTGCTGCTCCGCTAAGCCTTACGCGTGGCTGAAGATATCGTGATCGGCCCAGCCAAGGATATCCAGATGGGCGCGGGTGGGAAGGAAATCGAAACAGGACTGCGCCAGTTCCATGCGGCCTTCACGCTCGAGCCGGCGATTGAGCTCTTCGCGCATCCGGTGGAGGAAGCGCACATCGGATGCAGCATAGTCGCGCTGCGCCTGATTGAGTTCGGGCCCGCCCCAGTCGGACGATTGCTGCGCCTTGGAAATGTTTTCGCCCAGCAATTCCTCGACCAGATTCTTCAGGCCGTGGCGGTCGGTATAGGTGCGCACCAGCTTGCTGGCGATCTTGGTGCAATAGCAGGGCGCCGCCGTGACGCCGAGGTAATATTCGATCGCGGCAAGGTCGAAGCGCGCGAAATGGAACAGCTTCAGCCGGTCCGGATCGGCCAGCACGGCCTGCAGATTGGGCGCGTCATACTCGCTGTCCGGCGCAAAGCGGACGAGATGCTCGTCGCCATTGCCGTCGCTGATCTGGACGAGGCACAGCCGGTCGCGCGTGGTGACGAGGCCCATGGTCTCGGTATCGACGGCAACGGGGCCATCGGCGAGGACGCCTTCGGGGAGGTCTTCTTCGTGGAAATGAACTGCCATGTCGGCGGCTTTAGGGTTCGGAGAGGGAACTGGCAACGGTCCTGACGGAGCGTAATCGGCTTTGGAGCTAGGAATGAGGAGAAAGCGATGTCGTTCATCGTGCGCGACGGGTGACGAGGCGCCAGAGCCGATTACGCCCGCCGCTACGCGGTCGACCACAGCCGACCACATGCGGCTTCGTTCGCTTGCGCTTAGTTGTCTAAGCGACTGCGCTACACTCCTTGCCTCTGGCCGGCTGTGACCGATCAGGGCCATTGCCAGTTCCCCCTCCGAACCCAAGGCCGATTGGGGATTGTAGGAAAGGGGCGACTGGCACTGTCGCGCTTGCGGGGGCAAACAGCGGGGCATGACAGACCATGTGCCCGCTAGCTGGAAACCCGCCCTCGACCCCGTTCTGGCGACGGCAGAAGCGCGCGCGCTGGGCGGCTGGCTGCGGGCCGAGGAAGATGGCGGCGCCGTGGTCTATCCGCCGCGCGGCACGAGGCTGAAGGCACTGGAGCTGACCCCGCTGGACAAGGTGAAGGTCGTGATCCTGGGGCAGGATCCCTATCACGGGCCGGGGCAGGCGATGGGCCTGTCCTTCTCGGTCCCCGAAGGCGTGAAGCTGCCGCCCAGCCTGCGCAATATCTACAAGGAACTGGCGGCCGATCTGGGGGTCGATGCCCCGGCAAGCGGCGATCTTACCGGCTGGGCGCGGCAGGGCGTGCTGCTGCTCAACAACACGCTGACGGTGGAGCAGGGGCAGGCGGGGAGCCATGCGGGGCGCGGCTGGGATGCGATCACCGATGCCTGCGTGGCGGCAGTGGCGGCGCGCGATGTGCCCAGCGTCTTCATCCTGTGGGGCAGCCATGCGCAGGCCAAGGCGAAACGGATCGCGGAACTGAAAGGCGGGCCGCATCTGGTGGTGGAAAGCCCCCATCCCAGCCCGCTGTCGGCGCACCGCGGGTTTTTCGGGTCGAAACCGTTCAGCCGGGCCAATGAATTCCTCACCCAGCACGGGCGGGGCAAGGTCGACTGGGCGGCGCTATAGATTTCCTGATACACGAAAGATTGTGACCGCTAACATTCTTGATTGCATTTCCGCCGGGAATAGTGTGGTTTTGTGCAATGCAGCATCAATCTTCTTTCGAATTCGTCCAGGCGGTGCTGGGTGAAGCCATGCGCGAACGCACCATGGTCAGCGCCACCTACAATTCCAGCCCGCTGACTCTGGCGCCGCACCAGATCGTCCTGCGCAACAACGCCTTCTATCTGGGCGCGGTCAATCCGAACAAGAGCCGCCGCGTCGATGAAGATCCGGCGCTGGGTTATTTCAAGATCGACGGCCTGTCGGAAATCGCCCTGACCGGCGAAAATTTCGAGCCCATCCCGGCCGAAGCCTGCGCCCCGGTCCGCGAAGGCGATCAGGTGATCGTCGCGCTCGACTGAGATTACGCCTCCCCCGCCGCGATCGGTGGGGGTGACGGGCCATTCGGCACCGATCAAGAGGGTGTTCGGCGTCTATTCCGGAACACTTTGGCGGCGCGCGGGCACTGTGTGGCGGCCCCGATTGGCCTCCGCCGATGCACGTCCGGCGACCCGCCTAACGCGGCAGTTCGCTAACCCCCATCAGCGCCTGATCCACCGCCCGGGCGCACTGCCGCCCCTCGCGAATCGCCCAGACAACAAGGCTTTGCCCCCGCCGCATATCGCCGCAGGCAAAGACATGCGGCTCGCTGGTGCAATAGCGCTGCGTATCCGCCTTCACGCAGCCCCGGCCATCCAGTTCCACCCCGGCCCGGTCCAGCAAACCGCGCCGTTTCGGCCCGGTAAAGCCCATCGCCAGCAGGATGAGATCGGCCTTGAGCGTGAACTCGGTCCCCTCAACTTCCTGTAATTTCCCGTCTTTCCACTCGACCCGAACGCATTCGAGGCCGGAGACGCGGCCGTCTTCCTCGACCACCCGCTTGGTCAGCACGGCCCAGTCGCGGTCGACGCCTTCCTCGTGGCTTGAAGACGTGCGCAGCTTCAGCGGCCAGTCGGGCCAAGTCAGCGCCTTGTCTTCCTTTTCCGGCGGCTTGGGCATGATCTCGAGCTGCGTCACGCTGGCCGCGCCCTGCCGGTTGCTGGTGCCCACGCAGTCGCTACCCGTATCGCCGCCGCCGATCACGATGACATGCTTGCCCGTCGCGGTCAGGCTGCCACGCGGGGCGGCACGCACTTCGTCGTCGCCCGCATTGCGCTTGTTCTGCTGGGTAAGGAATTCCATCGCCAGCCGCACGCCGGGCAGCTCCGCGCCCGGGATATCGAGCATGCGCGCTTCTTCCGCGCCACCCGCCAGGACCACGGCGTCGAAATTCTCCTTCAGCGCCTCGAAGCTGACTTCCACGCCCACTTCGCTGGAGGTGCGGAACTGGACGCCTTCGGCTTCCATCTGCACCGCGCGGCGGTTGATGAGATGCTTTTCCATCTTGAAGTCGGGGATGCCATAGCGCAGCAACCCGCCGATCCGGTCCGATTTCTCGAACACGGTCACGGCGTGGCCAGCTCGCGCCAGCTGCTGCGCCGCGGCAAGGCCTGCAGGCCCGCTGCCGATGACGGCGACCGATTTGCCGGTCTGCTTTTCAGCTGGCTGAGGCTTCACCCAGCCTTCCTTGAAGCCGCGGTCGATGATCGCGCATTCGATGCTTTTAATGGTCACCGGCGCATCGACGATGTTCAGCGTACACGCCGCTTCGCACGGGGCGGGGCAGATACGGCCGGTAAATTCCGGGAAATTGTTAGTCGAATGCAGGACCTCGAGCGCATTCTTCCAGTCGTCTTCATAGACGAGGTGGTTCCAGTCCGGGATGATGTTGTTCACCGGGCAGCCGTTATGGCAGTAAGGGATTCCGCAATTCATGCAGCGCGCGGCCTGCTTCTGCAGCGCGCCCTTGTCGTGCGGGATCACGAATTCCTTGTAGCTCTTCAGCCGCTCTTCGGGATCGATGTAGGTGCGATCCTCGCGCTCGTATTCGAGAAAGCCGGTTTCCTTGCCCATCAGTTGAATCCCAAACAAAAGTCGTCATTGCGAGGAGCTGCAGGCGGAGTCGAAGACGGCCCGGAGGGCCACCCGGCAATCCATCGTCCAGCGATGCAACACCCAGAGCCATGTGTAGATGGATTGCTTCGCTGCGCTCGCAATGACGGAGTGTGGTTATGCATCATTCCGCCGCTTCCATGGCCGCGCTCTCGCGCTCATCTTCGAGTGCCTTCAGCGCCTTTGCGTAATCCCGCGGCATCACCTTGCGGAAGTTTTTCAGCTGGTTGGCCCAATCGTCCAGCAGCGCCTTGGCGCGGGCCGATCCGGTATGGAGGTGGTGGCGTTCCACCAGAACCTTAAGCCGCTCGGCATCATGGTAAAGCGGATCGCCCATTCCGGGGTTTTCCACGCTGACAGCGCGCTGTTGCGGGGTGCCCCAGCTCTTTTCCGCGCCTTCTCCATCACCCGGTTTCACATCGAGAATGTCAACCTGCGCATGGTTCACCAGTTGAGTGAATTTGCCATCGGGATCGTAGACATAGGCGATCCCCCCGCTCATTCCGGCAGCCACATTGCGCCCGGTCTTGCCCAGCACACAGACCACGCCACCGGTCATATATTCCAGCGCATGGTCGCCCGTGCCCTCGACCACGGCGACCGCGCCCGAGTTGCGCACGGCAAACCGTTCGCCCGCAACGCCGGCGAAATAGGCTTCGCCCGCGATCCCGCCATAAAGCACGGTGTTGCCGACGATGATGTTGTCGGTCGGGTCACGGCTGACATCCTGCGGCGGCTTCACCACGATCCGCCCGCCCGACAGGCCCTTGCCGACATAGTCATTGGCATCGCCGGTGAGGCTCATCGTTACGCCATGGGCGAGCCACGCGCCAAAGCTCTGGCCCGCGACCCCGGTCAGGTCGATGCGGATGGTGTCCTGGGGCAGGCCGTCATGACCATATGCCTCGGCAATGCGGCCCGACAGCATGGCGCCCACAGTGCGGTTCACATTGCGGATCGACCGGCTGATCTGGACCGCCTGCCCGCTTTCGATGGCGGGTTTGCAGGCTTCGATCAGCTCGACGTCCATTGCCGCGCCGAGGCCATGGTCCTGCGCTTCGGTATGGCGCGGGAGCTGGCCTTCCTTCAGCGGAACTTCGTGCAGGATGCGCTTCAGATCGACGCCATGCGCCTTCCAGTGACGGCGCACGCGGCGCATGTCGAGCTTGTCCACCCGGCCGACCATTTCCTCGACCGTGCGGAAGCCCATCTCGGCCATGATTTGGCGCAGTTCCTCGGCAACGAAGAAGAAGTAATTGATCACATGCTCGGGCGTGCCGGTGAAGCGCTTGCGCAGCACCGGATCCTGCGTCGCCACGCCGACGGGGCAGGTGTTGAGATGGCACTTGCGCATCATTATGCAGCCCGCCGCGATCAGCGGTGCGGTGGCAAAGCCGAACTCGTCCGCCCCCAGCAGCGCGCCAATGGCGACATCGCGGCCCGTGCGAAGGCCCCCGTCAACCTGCACCGCGATGCGGCTGCGCAGATCGTTCAGGAGGAGTGTCTGCTGAGTTTCGGCAAGGCCGATTTCCCACGGACTTCCGGCATGCGTCAGGCTGGTCAGTGGGCTGGCACCCGTGCCGCCTTCATAGCCCGAGATGGTCAGATGGTCGGCCTTGGACTTGGATACGCCAGCGGCAACCGTGCCCACGCCGACCTCGCTCACCAGTTTTACCGAAATGCGCGCTTCGGGCTGGACGTTCTTCAGATCGTGGATCAGCTGCGCCAGATCCTCGATCGAATAGATGTCGTGATGCGGCGG
>NZOF01000043.1 GCA_002695185.1 Erythrobacter sp. | reverse complement strand
GTTCGCAGGTCACCGCCGCACAGAAAGAAAAGGCGGCCCTCGAAGCACAACGCATTCGAACCAGCCAGGAAACGCGCGCCGATGCCGCGCGCTCGGCCGAGCTGCTGGCCGATATACAGGCTTACGAGAGACAGATCGTCGTGCTGGAACGCAGCCTGCAGCGATACCGGGAGACGAGCAAACGCGCGGTATTGCGCAAGTGATCCGGCGCTCGGAGGTTTTTGGCATGGGGGATGGCTTGAAGGCTGCTGCATTCTTGATCTCGGCGCTACTTCCGGCTGCGTTGGCCGCACAATCCGCGCCGGACGATGCCCCGCCCACCGAAGCGACCGCGCCCGCATTGCCGAGCGAGCGGTCTGAGCTCGCGCAGAATGCGGAGCCTCAGCCCGCCCCTACCGCACAATCGCAGCCCGCTGTCCGCCCCGAACCTCGGCAAGCGACATCGCCTCAGCAAGTCCAAGAGCGCAAACCGAGCCAGCGAGAGCTCGAACTCGAGCGTGAACTTGAGGCAAATGTCGCGAAATCGCGGCAAATGGTGACCCAGTTGCGGCGCGCCCTCGCCGAAGCCCAGAGCGACGAAGAGAAGAAGAAGCTTCGCCGCGAGTTGGCGGGCGCACGCAACGTCCTTGGCACTCTGGAGAACGAGCTTGAGGCCGCTGGCGATGCGCTCGATCGAACCTCAGGGAAGCTACAGCAAGAGGCAGCGCGCAACACCGCACTTGCCGGTGAAAATGCAAGCCTCGCCGAGGATGCAGAGGCGCTGGAACTGCAAAGCAGCAAACGCGCAAGATACATCCGCTACACGGCACTGATTGGCGGCATCCTCCTCGCGTTCGGGGCACTCATCGCAACGTACTTTCTCCTACGCTCCAAGAACCGATCCAAAAAACTGGCTAAAGTTCTAAGTCAGAAGGAAAATCTCGAACGGGAACGGGCTGAGGCGGACGATTGGCTTCTTACCGGCAATGCCGGTCGCCTCAAGTTGCGCGGCATGCTGCTTGCGACCGAAGAGCGCGGCTCGATTGTGGGGCGTGGCCAAGCCGAAGCGGATGTCATCGTCAATGACCAGAGCAACAGCATCTCACGGCGCCACGCGCGGTTCTTTTACCGCGACACCGCCTTGTATGTGGAGGATCTTCGGTCGCTCAACGGCACCTTCCATAACGGCACGCGCTTGAATGCCGGACAAATCCAAAAGGTGAGCGATGGTGACGAACTGCGTTTTGGCAAACTGATATTCCGCTTGCTGCGAGCATGAGCATGACCAATCCAACGACGAAATATCTGGCAATCAGCTTCGTAACAATGGCTGGCACCCCAGCTTTGGCGGCGTACGGGCCGGCAGATTCATCCGGGGGGACAGACCCCATCCTGTTGGTGGGTGGCGCAGTCATCATCCTGCTGCTGGCGGCAATCATAGTGCTGATCTGGCTCCGCGATCGCCCTTTCGTAAACCCGCCAACCAAGAGCGTGATCAATGCCGAACAACGCGAAGAGCAGGAATATCTGCCCTCCGAACCTGGGGTAAAAGGGTATTTTCTCCACGGATACGATCACAACGGTGATAAGGTCAGGATCGAGTTCACTATGGATGAGCTATCTGGTGATGGGCAGTTGTTGGGTCGCAGCAGTGATGCAGCAAAAGCTCTTCCAGAAGACCCGCAGATCAGCCGCCTTCATGCCCGGCTGCGGTTGGAGGGCGATACTTTACAGGTTGTCGACAACGGACCGACGAATGGGACCTACGTAAACGGCGACAGAATTCCGGAAAGAAGCACACGCACCATCAAGACCGGCGATCGGGTTCGATTTGGCCCCAACGTGGAGTTGAAGGTTGCAAAGCTAATGGCATGATGGCGCGAAAGAGAGGGATGTGAGGTCGTGATGAACGGAAACAAAGAAGGGCCGACCCAACCTTGGGATTCTGGCAGTGCCGGGCTCGGTTCGTCAGAATCAGACAACGTAACCAGGCCAGTCGACGCCGATGGAAGTGCCCAGGGAGGACGTAGAGTGAGCGGATCATCTTCCGACAATAATAAGACCCGCGTGGTGGGCGCGCAGCGAAATCCAAAGATGGCAGAACGCTTCGATCCGATGGTCGATCCGGTGGTCGGCTGGCTGGTCGTGACGTCGGGGGTTGGCAAAGGCACGCATCGGCCCATCGGCAACGGCCAGAATACTGTCGGCCGCGGAGAGGACGCTCGGATCAAGCTTGTCTACGGCGCTGGATATATCGCTCATGAAGGCGCGACACAGGCGATCGATCTGAGCTTTGAAAGCCACTATGATGGGGAAATCTCGCGTATCCACTTCATCATTCTTTACGATCAGGAAAGCCGCCGTTTCTACATTCAGAATGCACAGAATTCGACCAACCTGACATACCTGAAGGGCAGCGATGCGCCGTTGATGGTGCCGACCGAGCTCAAGCCCTTCGATCGTATCCGGGCAGGCAAGACCGAACTCATGTTCGTTCCGCTCTGCCATCCCGGCGATGACGATCGCCCTGGCTTCGATTGGAAGGATACCTGAGCGAGGTGGGGCAAACGTCGAAAGATTTCGCCTCCGCGGCCTGGACTAGAGGTGAAAGAGAGCGCCAGGAAGACATCTTCCATCTCGCCCGGCTTTCAAGCCGCGATGGCGAGAATCCGTGCATTCTGCTGATCGTCGCTGACGGCATGGGCGGACAATTCGCCGGCGATGTCGCCTCGCGCACGGCAAGCGATGCATTTGCCGAAGCGGCCAACAGCTACGGCGCGCTCGACGCGCAGGAATTGCTGCGCGACAGTCTGGACGATGCCAACGACGCCTTGCGCCGCAAGCTGGAGCAGGACGATGCGCTGGAAGGAATGGGAACCACCATCGTTGCCGTTCTGATCGATGGCGCGACAGCGCACTGGATTTCAGTTGGCGATTCCATACTGTACCTTCTGCGCGGCTCGCGCCTTAAGAGGCTGAATGCCGATCACTCCCTCGCCGGGCTCTACGCCGAACAGGTCGCCAAAGGTGAGCTCTCCCAGGCAGAGGCGGACGAACGCGGCGGCCATAACCAGCTTCGCTCGGCGCTTATGGGCGGGCACCTGAAACTGATCGATCGGTCGGACAAGCATAGCGCGATTTCACTGAAAACTGGGGATGTGCTGCTACTTGCCACCGATGGGCTGCTTACGCTTGCCAACAATCGCATCGAAGCCATAGCCAATCAGCACAGGGCATCGGCGGGCAATTTGGCCGACGCCCTGATCGAGGAAATTCGAAATGTGAAGGCCCCCTACCAAGACAACACAACGGTTGTCGCCTACGTGCACGAGCTGACCGGAGCGTCGCAGCGCCGCTTCGCCATTTTCAATCGATCGACGAAGGCTTGGCTCGGTATTGCGGCACTTGTGCTCGCTTTGGGCGCGGCGGGAGCGTTGGCCTGGCTCTATCCAAACCTGCCCAAGCAAAAGACCGTTGAGGCCTCGCAGGAGCTGCCCAAAACGGCCTCCAGCACAAAGAGTGCTGACGAGGCCGCCACGACTCCCAATCAATAGCAAGATGATGGCGGCCGCGCGCTTCAACCTGAACAGTTTGACAAGCACCTCAAGAACCCGGCTTGCGTAGCGGTGCCCCCATCAGATCGAGCCTGCGCTTCGCAGCATAGAACATCTCTCGATCGGTTGCGCTGAACGCGGCGCGGCGGAAGAGGCTTTCCGCTCCCTCGCGATCACGCGTCACACCGCTTCCAGCTTCGTATAGTTTGCCAAGCGTCCATAGGGCCCGCGGCTGATCGTCCTCGGACGCATCCTCAAGCAGCTCGACCGCTTTCTTGATGTCCCGTTCGGTCCCTCGCCCTTCGAGATAAAGTTCGCCCAGCACCGCACGCGCATCCGCGTCGTCCTGTGTCACTGCTTGCTTGAGCAGTTCGACCGCCTTTGCCGGGTCGGCAACGCTGCCGCGCCCATCCAGAAGCATTTGCGCCAAACGGACCATCGCCCGTTCATCCCCGCGGTCGGCTGCATCGCGATACAACCGCTGGGCCTCGCGCGCATCGCGTGCAGTTCCATAGCCGACTTCGTGAGACCAGGCATATTGAAACTCGCCCAACAGATCGCCGCCTGATTTGGCGCGCTTGAACCAGTGGACCGCTCGCTCGGGATCACGTTCGACGCCACGGCCCTCGCCATAGGCGATGCCAAGATAACTGCACGCGCGCGCCTCGCCCGCATTGGCGGCATCTTGGAGAATGGTCAGACCACGCCGGGTATCGCGTCTGATCCCCCGACCGCGCAAGAGGCTCCAGCCGAAGTGCGTACTTGCAAGAGGATCGCCCTCTTTGTGCGCCGTCTCGAGCAGCTTGAGGCTCTCGTTGAAAGACAGGGTCGGCAGGCGCGTTCCAGAAAACCGCAAGAGTGCACGATAGGTCTTCGCCCGGGGGCAGTCGGTAAGAGCCGCCTTCGCCGAGAGCGTATCGATCCGCTCCAGATCGAATTTGCCGAACTTCTTCGAGGCGATGAGAACGGCGAGTTCCGCCATTGCACGCGCCACGTCGGCATTGCTCGCCTTCTGCAACCAGCGCCCCGCGAGCTCGATGTCTTCGGCGAATGGATCGAGCCCCAACATATGCGCCAGGCCCACAATCGCCTGAGCGTCTCCCTGGCCCGCCCGCGCCGCCTCGTGGATCGTCAGCGCCTCGTTGGCTGCAAGGGCCTTCTCAAGCAGTGGCAACGTATTCAGGCAACACCAGTCCCGTGTTGCGAGCCCGAGTTCGAGCGGCTTATCACGCGCCGGAAGAGCCTCTTCGGAAAGGCATAGTGTGTCCGGTGGCATCCCGGAAGATTGCTCCTTGGCGCTAGCTGGAACCGTTTTTTCCAAGATCGAGGCGATACCTTCGCGCTTGCGATACTTGGCGGAAAAAATGGCAGGTTCGGATGGTTCCTTTTGCTTCTCAGTAAGATCGTCTCCGGGCTCGTCCCGTGCATCCGCTGCACTGAGTTCGCGATTCCGTTCGATCCACTTGGCAATTTCATTGCGGGCCTCATCGACCAGCTTTTGCCAGCCCTTGCCCTGTACGGGAGACTTTTCGTGGATCAGGTCTTCGATGTGTTCCAGTTCGAAATTCATCGGTAGGTTGTCACGAATGGTCTCGATGTCTCCGTCGATCGCAACGAGCATCAGTTTCTGATGTCTCAGAGCGCGGGAAAGCTCGCCTTCGACCCAACGCCCTTCCGAATTCTTTGACAGGACCCCCAGCACGAATGGACTCAAGGCATGTTTCTCAGCGAGATTATCGGTGAACTTTCGCGTACTGGGACCTTGGTGATCGGTGGAATACCAAGTCGCAATACCTTGGTCGTTCAGGCCCTTGGCAATTTCCCTTACGGCATTCACGTCACGGCTCGAATGCGAAATGAATACTTCCGGAACCTTCTGAGTCGCCTTAGAATTATCACCCATCGCCACACCCCCGTTCCCGCGGATAGACTGCCGCAGCCAGTCCACAATTGATGCCTCGCGCGACTACGAAATACAACCGCAAGTATCCGCGTTGCGACTCGTCAAACTGTTTGTTAGCGATGACGGCGGGGTAATAGGGGGTGGGACTCGCTGTGAGTGGTCGAAGTGAATTGCCGCCGGGCGTGGTTCTAAACCGGCGCTACCAGATTGTTCAGGTTTTGGGACAAGGTGGCTTCGGTATTACCTATTGCGCCAAAGATGTGACGAATGGCGCGACGTACGCAGTGAAGGAGTATTTTCCTTCCAACTATGCGACGCGCCGCCGCGACGGATCCGTAGTCGCAAAAGACAGACGCAAGGTT
Organism: Erythrobacter sp.; assembly: GCA_002695185.1. The sequence goes on along the minus strand of NZOF01000043.1, from coordinate 3,849 downwards.
GAATTCGACCGGTTTCGTGCTGGTTTCGTGACTGAGACAGAGCATCTTTCGATGTTCGATCATCCCAATATCGTGCCAGTCGTTTCACGGTTCATCGCCAACAACACCGCGTATTTTGTAATGGAGTACCTGACAGGAGCCGTCTTGGGAGACCAGATTCTCCGCCAAGGCCCCTTGTCAGGCGACGCCGTGAGTCTGATCGGCGAGAATCTGATAGAAGCGGTCAAGACGATCCATGACCAGGATCTGATCCATCGGGACATCAAGCCTCACAATATCGTTCTTGGCGAAGTAAAAGCCCGCCGACGCACGAGAATCGCTGACTTGCCCGATGATGTCATGACTCGGTTCGGCAAACCGATCCTGCTCGACTTTGGGGCAGCGCGGGTTGTTGGACCTAACGGTCGACCAATGACCTTGATCGTGAGCGAGGGTTTCGGTGCGCCCGAGCAGTTCGATGAATTCGCCAATCAGGACAAGCGCCTCGATCTGTTTGGTCTGGCGGCAACACTCTATTATTGTCTCTCCGGACTAATGCTTCCGTCGGCGATCGATCGCCGCGCTGGAACTCCGCTGGAACCGGCGGCGCGTCGCTTTGCCGGTAGTATGCCGCGCCATCGACTGCAGGCGATCGATCGGGCGCTGGAACTCGATCCGGCGAAGCGGCCGGCCAACATTCGCGAATTTCGGCGAGAATTCTTCGATCTCTGACGCAAGGATGAGATAGACTGCCCATCTGCTCGGAGGGATCAAGCCGTGCCCAATGTTACTCGTCTCGTGGTGCTGGTTCTGGCCTTCCTGGTGGTCTGGGCTGCCAACACTCTCGCAATATCTCAGTTCGTTCCCCAGCAGAGCTGGGCAGACTGGCTTTATGGTGGCTTGCAGCTGTTCGTCCTTTCGCTGCAGATCCCCAACACCGCGCCGGGCGTCCCCGCACCGGAAATACCGCCGATGCTTGGCGTCATGCGCTTTATCGCGCCTGCTTTTGCAGTCACTGCGCTGATTGTCGGGTTGGCGGGGGCAGCGTGGGAATATAGTGCGGCGTTTTTCGCGCGCGTTTTCCGGCGTCCGAGCATCGTGGTTATCGGCTATGGCCATGTCGGGCGGGCGCTGGTCGAAGGCTTGCGACGGAAATACCCTTCGGCGCGGATCGTATGCCTCGATAAGTCGGTGACCCCGGCTGCCCGCAACCTGATCACGAAGTTCGGCGGACGGTTGATCGCGGCGGACGCGCTCGACCGCAAAGCCCGCGCCTCTTATCTTGTCGGATTGGATCGAAGCAGCGATCCCAGACACGAAGTCTACGTCGCATGTGGAAGCGACGAACAGACCCTGGAAGTCGTCTCAGATATCGAAGAGGTCCGCCGCGAGCGGTCCGCCAACCGCTCGGCAAGCCGGGTCAATCGCACATTCTTCCACCTGCAGTCCGCACGACTCGCAGAAAAAATGCGCAACACGCCAGGCTTGCGCTCCCTGCCGTTCGAACTGGATCGCTACGCGATAGAGGACATGATCGATCGCTTCAGCCTGCCGGTGCTGGCGCGAGCATCGTTCCAGTCGCGCGTTCACGTGGTGATCCACGGTTGCGGCGAGAATGCCATAATGGCCCTGGAAGAGGTGCTGCTGATGGGGATTATGCCTGCCCCCACCTACCTTCCCCCGCGGGTCGAGATCCTATGCCCCGATAGCGCGGACGCGGAAGCCCGCTGGTTGGCCAAGCATCACGGAGCCGCCAAACAGTTCGACGTCTTCTTCCACGAACAGCCTATCGACGGCCTGCCGACGCCTCAGCCCGATGCATCCCCCTTCGCAGAGATTGAGGCAGAGCTGCCGGTGACCCTTCATCTGGTGACATTCGAAGATGCCGGGGTCGCCCTGCCCTACGCCATTTCATTGCGCGAAATGATGCGCCGTGGGCATCGGCAGACCGCGCCGATCGCGACACTTGCGGGAACGGCAACATCGCACATTTCGGGGCTCGCCGATGTGAGCAACGTACTCCAGCTGGGCTTCGAGGTTTGCGGAGACAGTGCGGCTGCGGCACGCCGAAGCTTCATCTGCACCACCGAAATCGAAGAGCTGGCGCGCGCTATTCACGAAGGTTACTTGAAACAAGAGCCGGGCGCGGAGGACTATGACCGTCTTGCCTACACCTTCAAGCTCTCGAACCGCCGCGCAGCGGTCCATATGCTGATGAAGCTGCGACTGATCGGCTTTGAACGGATCAATCCCTACGGCGTCGGTTTCGACCTGCCCCGACACGCGCGTGACTATCTCGCCGGACTGGTGTCGGACGTCGATGCCATGGCCAGCCTCGAAGCCTTCGAACATCTGCGCTGGCGCGTGGATCGCTTGCTCGAAGGTTGGCGTCACGGACCGCGCGATGAAGACCGCATGTTACGCGACCAGCTGGGGGACGAGAGCATCTCGGAACTCACCCATCAGCACGCCGAATTATCCCGGGCGGCGCGCCTCAAGCGAAACGAGCGTGAGAAGGATCATGCGCAATTTGCCAGCCTTTCGCGGTTCCTCCAGAAGCGCCCCGTGGCTCGAACCAAAGGCCGCCCCATTCGTCGGATCGTAACCGTGCCCTGGATGGGGGATCCCCCGCGATGGGTCGTCCGGGATGGGTTGCCCAGGCTGGAATTCGACCATGCGCCGAACGACTGGCGCGCATGGGCCAAGATCGGGACGTACGAGGATCTTCGTGTCCAGATGCTCTTGCCCAGTCCACTGGAGATGCCGGACTTGCAGCGCGGCGAGCTGCGCACGGCATTGATCGGTGCCTATTGCGAGTTTGCCAAAACACTTGCCCAAAGCGGCGTTTACATGCGCCTTGCCCGCGTCGACGGATTGGTCTGGAACTGGCTTCCGCGAGAGCAGCTGGACCCGCAGACGGCGATGCTGATCGAAGGCGTCTCGCTCCCTTCGCTTACCATCGGCATATGTGGCCACCGCGACGCCGGGCGGCTGGGCGATCTCGCCCAAGTGAGCACTGAACTGACCACACTGTTCGATCGTCTGAACGTTCCAGGCCGTACCCGCCTGATCAGCGGTGGTGCCCCGGGTTTCGATACGATTGCGCTCAACGCCTTCCAGGCATCGCGCGCTGGTGAAACAGGCGGTGTCAGCGAATTGCTCTACCCCTATGAGGTCGATGGCCAGCCCGCATGGGACAACGACGAGGCCGCTCTGGTCGATCCCAACCTGCTCAAGCATACAACGACCAGCCGCCTCGTTCCAGACATATTCCCCGGCCGCGACGATCGCGCCTCGCCGCATAGCAATCTCGCCAACTACATGCTTGATCGCTGCAATTTTCTGATCGCGATGAGCGACGGTATGTCCGGCGGCAGCGGTGGAGCAGCCGACGTGGTGAGCGATGCCATATCGCGCCACATGCTGATCCGCTGTTTCGACGCGCCAATGCAGAGCAACTAGCGCCTGCTCCTGTGCATCCGCATATCTCAGATGGGAAGTGCTCCGAATGCGCAGGTCGGCATCTCGGCGACGGCGCGCCACGCATGTGGCCTCAGCTGATCGTTTTTGCACCGATGGAGTGCAAAAGCATGGAATTTTGCAAGTCTGCATGGGCGCTAGAATGCTCGGTGAAACCAGAGACAGGAGCGACACCCGTGATCCCACAACTTTCCCTCGGCACCGACGGCCCGCAAATCCCCGAGCTCGGCCTGGGATGCATGGGAATGTCCGAATTCTACGGCGAAACGGACGATGCGCAGTCTCTGGCGGTGCTCGACCGCGCCTACGAACTGGGGGTGCGCATGTTCGACACTGCCGACATGTATGGCAACGGCCACAACGAAGCTCTGCTGGCGCAATTCCTGAAGC
>NZOF01000042.1 GCA_002695185.1 Erythrobacter sp. | reverse complement strand
TCCTATTGGTCTGCCAAGCTTCGCCATTGTTCACCCCGCCGATGCCGCAAATCTCGCCGCCAGCATCGGTAAGAACTATCTCTTGATGCCAATCTTCGCAGGGACCATCGAAGAGCCCGAGATTACACGCTGGATCGAAAAATGAACTCCGACTTCCGGCGTTTGGAATACGCCATTCAGGATGCATTCGCAGACGAACCGATCAGCCTCGATATCGCCGAGGCACTACCATACCCTGGCGCTTATCCAGTCGGCGTCATTCTGACCGACCTGTATGCAGACGAACCGGGGCAGGGCACTGGCGGCAAGGTTCTGCCGATACTCGTCGATATGTGTCATGAAGCCGGATGGCCCGTCTATCTTTCGCCGGCCTGCTCTGATTCCAGGCGGTTTTACGAACGCCACGGTTTCACTCTCATACGTGACTTCAGATATGGCCTGATGGCCAACTACCCGCCCGCAATCGAATGGGCGTCTGCGGCCTAAGCGGGCCGCTCTCATCAAAGAAAAATCGGAGAACCCAATGGGTCAGAAACTGACCGAGCAGGATATCGACCTGCTCGAAGCCGCCGCTTGCCTGTGGGAAGCAGCTTGCAAGCTCATTGCCGAAGACAGCGATCTCGGCCGCGCAACCAAGACCTTGAGCGAGGCCGTGGGAACCGCACAGTTTCGCCTCGATGTCGCGATGCTGGCACCTGAATGCCATGCGGCCTGGGAAGCGATGAGCACCGAAGAACGAGATGCCTGCGACTGCTTCGACTGGGATTTCGTCCCTCAGTGGCTCGCCGCGCACATCGAGCAGAAGATTACGCCGCCTCCTTTGGCCGCCTGATCAATCCATCCTATAATTTCCCCATGGATATGTCTGATGCAAATTGAAGCGATGTTCGCCGATGCCAGAGCGACAAACGAGGCCACTGCCACGAAAAGGGCGGAGCTTGAGACCACCATCGCAAACGCAACTTCCGAGATCGATCAGCTACAATCGCTTAGTCATGTCGACATGGTCAAGATGATCGCCGCGGCGATTCAGGAAAAGATGATCGATCGAAGAGTCGAGTTTCTTGGACCGTTCGGATTAGGCGCCGAGACGGCGATCCACATTCTCAATGGTAATGACATCGTCGCGTCGATCGACTTTCGCCCGGATCAAGAAAACCGCCCTGGACTCGTTCGCCTTACCCATGAAGCCGACAATAGTTTCGCCCCACGAACACTCGGCGCGTTAAGCGGCCTAAACCGCAAAGCAGTTCCGGTAACGGGGACCATCGCAGATCTCGTCACGAACCTCCGCAAACAGGAAAGGGAACATAGAGCATGATCGATGACATACCTATTCTACCAGTGGAATTGAACCACCAGAATAAAGCGCGTGAATGGGGTTATCGCATTGTTCCCCGCAGGCACATTTTTGAAGAACCGTACATGGCATGTTTCGAGGACGAGGCATTCATGAATGAGGAGGAGAGCAAGATCGCTCATCGCGAAGAAGAGCTTAAACTTATGCGCCGTATTCAGCGCCACGAAGGTGCCTTCGTCCTTTATGACCCCCGCTCTAATGGAGAATGCTATGCCTTAGTTGGTGACGACCCAGAACAACTTGCGCGACACGCTTATGAAGTACACACTCTCGTTGTCCCTTCACTCGAACCGATAGAAATGCCATGAGCATCCTATCCGATAAATGGGTCCGTGATCAGGCGCTTTCAGTCGGCATGATCGAGCCGTTTGTCGAGAAGCAGACTCGAGAAGGCTGCATCTCCTACGGCCTGTCGTCCTATGGATACGACGCTCGCGTCGCCGACGAGTTCAAGATCTTCACAAACGTCGATTCCGCGGTGGTCGATCCGAAGAATTTTCAGCCCAACAGCTTCGTCGATCGCAAGACTGACTGCTGCGTCATTCCGCCCAACAGCTTCGCTCTGGCTCGCACGGTCGAGTATTTCCGTGTCCCCAAGGACGTGCTGGTCATCTGTCTGGGCAAGAGCACCTACGCGCGCTGCGGCATCATTGTGAACGTCACTCCGCTCGAACCGGGCTGGGAAGGTCATGTCACGCTCGAGTTCTCAAACACCACACCGCTGCCTGCCAAGATCTACGCGAACGAAGGCGTTTGCCAATTCCTCTTCCTCAAAGGCAACGAGCCATGCGAGGTCAGCTATGCCGATCGGGCTGGCAAATATATGGGCCAACGCGGAGTGACACTGCCCCGATTATGATCACGTTTGCCCGCCCATAAAACGTTCATCCTGAGGCACCGATATGTTTCAAAATCCATTCTTGCTAATTTTGCTAGCAGTTACCGTATGGACCATCATCGTAGTCGCAAAATGTGCACTACTCGCTATGAGCGGCCAATGGGCGGAAGTTGGCTACAAAGCCTCAATGCATGCCATGTGGCTCTCTCTGATAAACCTTTGCATAATCATCGCCTTCATTTTTGCGGCGATGTCGATGAAGGAAACCGATCCGGAGCGCTACACCACTATCTTTGATCCCCCAAACAGCGCTGACATTTCGCCTCAAGAAAGCTGAACCGCGCTTGAGCACCTTCAAGCATTGAAAAAAAGGGCCGGCGAATGCCGGCCCTTTTCTTGTTTCGAGCAAGTCCGAGCGATCAGAAGCCGAACACAGCCGATACGATGTACTGGTCCCGGCTCACATCGACACCGCCTTCGACCAGGTCACCCAGATAGGTGCCATAGTCCGTGTAGCGATATTCGCCGCGCACCCGAAAGGCCGTGAAATCATATTCGAGGCCCGCGCCCACGCGGAAGCCATCGAGATCTTCATTGGCGGAATAGTCGCCGGTGCTGTCAGAATACGATGCCTTGATCCGGCCATTGCTATAGCCGCCCTTCACATAGGCCAGCAGCTGCGGCGAGAACAGGTAGCCGACCCGCGCACCCGCATAGAGATCACGGCCAGCGCTCAGTCCGATCTCGTCACCAGCCTCAAGGACGTCGGCGAAGTCTTCCTTGACGCTGGAGTCCGACGCTTCGAGTTCGATGCCCATGATGAAGCCCGCGTCATCGATGAAATCATAGCCAGCGGTCAGACCATACATCGCGCCGCTCTCGCTGCCCTCGACTTCGGTCGGATCATTCTCGAGCTGAACGCTGTCGACACCCACAATGGCGCCAAAGCTCACACGCTCACCAGCCAGAGCGGGGGATGCCAAAACAGCCGAAACTGCAGCACCAAGAACCAAAAATTTCTTCATAGAACCCTCATGTTATGCACCTCGAATGGTGCTGATGCACAACTGGGGCGAACTCGGCCCGCTTTCAACCCATCCTAAAAGTTAATCACAAGATTGCATTCATCCTCAAAAAGCGTCATCATTCGGCAGGCAATCGAGAAGGGTGCTGTGAAAGCCGCCGATATCTTTGAAATGGCCTTCTGGTCTTTCCCCGTCCTATGCGGCATCGCGATCATTTTCGCGATCCGAGCGCTATCTCCCAACCGACGTCGCAGACGTAACGTCCTGGATGGCCTACAGGGCATCCTGATCAGGCCGCGCCTCGAGTTTTGCCAAGACAGCGGTGAACTCTTCTACGTCATTCACCATGTCGGAGAAACAATGGCGTCCAACGTCGAGATCGCGCTTCCAGGCTGCCAGTATCAACGCGATCTGGCTCCCGGATCGATCGGACACCAGTTCTTCACCGCGATGACCCGCTACGGACATCTTCGGTACCATCGAATGACGCCGGGGCAGACAGTCGAATTTCACGTCACACACATGCCCGCCTCACAAGACAGCGCGCGAGTAATCTTCTCGATCGTTCTCGAAATTCAGATGCGCTGGCACGACGACTACGGTGACAAGCGGCTCGAAAGCCTCATGCTTCCTGTCGAAAACCGCCGCCTGAAGACAGTCTGGCGTGAACCTTCTAAGCACTCTCGCATTGCAGCGGCCTAACGCCGCTTTTTGAACTCCGGGTAATCCAAACCTGCTGGAAGCGTCGGTTTCGCGATCTCAGGGCTGCGAAGGACATCGAGCACAAAGATCGGCGTGCAATGCCACTGGCCGCCTTCCGACTGCCATTTCGAAATCTCTGTATGGCCTTCACCAGACACTTCCTTGCCAGCCTCGAGGATGCTCATCCTGCGAACAAACGAGCCTTCGCTCTCACCCAGAATCGGATAATGCTTCACCACTGATGGCGTCGATCCCGCTGTTCCGTAAAGCACCGCAAACGGTTCGTCAGGACTGCGAAAACGGATCATGACCGGCTCATCAAGCCGCATCGAGAAAATCTCTTTGGCTTTGCCTTGTTGCAAGACAAGCCAGTCCGAAAGCTCGCGCTGTCCGCTAGCTCCAACCATGATAAAACTGAAACCCCATAGTACCCATTCGGTCAGCCGACCGACGCCCCCTCGCTAGCCCGCTCCTGAACCATTTTCATGGCGTTCGGATCAATCCCATTTGGGCTAAGCAACTTATCTATACTTATTTTTCGGCTCTCGGGCAAGGCATCGCCCTTGCAGAGATCTTTTGCCAATTCGATCTGGCCGCCGCGCGATATCCCCTCGAAATTGCCCGACGCCTGTGCAGCCAATTCGCTTGCGAGTACGCCGCCGCGTTCGAATGCCTGCTTCAGCAATCGTCCCTCGTCCGGAATTGCTCCTGGCTCTACGATCATCGCAGCCTGCTTCTGGATCAGCAAATCCGCGGCCAACTGTTTGGCCGCATCACCAGCGCTCAACGCTCTTCCAGTCTCAATAGCCGCAAATACCCTACCCAGAGCAGGCCGCATCCCGTCGCCCATTTCATCGCCGCCGATCAGTCTCACGGCCTTCGCAATCTCGGCATCTTGCTCAGACAAATCGGCCCCTCGCTCAATGGAGACCAACAGTCGATCGGCGTTATCGACGTCCTTTTTGCTTGCCCTTACAGCCGCAATTCCATTGGGATGCGGCATCAATGCAACCAGTTCCTCGTCCGTAACGAGGCGCCCATCATAGATTTCATTCGCAAGATGACCTTGCAAACTCGTGGGAATTTGCGTGAGACTTGCGGATCCCAGTCTCTGATCGATGATGTCTTCGTTTTCCTGTGCAATCAAACGCGACATCGAGAGCACCTGGTATGCACAGTCATCCGCTTCCGGCGTTCGCCCTAGCTGATCGACCCTGGACGCAGCTATCAGGAAACCTGCCGCGCGATTGAGATTGAACAGGGCCGGACTGTCTCCCTGCTCGCGGACGATATCGAACGCCGCCGAAATGCCCGTGAGATATGGATCTTCACTCCGCGGCCGTTCGCTGCGAGTGAGTTCCTCGATCAAATCCGTCGCCTTCGTCAGATCCTCATCGCTCACTGTGACGTGCGTCATGGCGTGAGCTAATTCGTAGGCAGAAACCCGGTTCATAGGATCTAGACTCCAATCTTTGGCATTCGTAAACGTCTATCCTACAAACTAGGCGAACACACGAAATTTGCCAACGCCTATCTCGCGTCGGCCTCATTTATGAAAGGTCATCTCATGAGCGATAACGCCGGATCGGCTAGCGCATTTTCGAACGCCCACCCCATTTCGTCCGACGAACACATCGCCGACTGCAATGTCTGGGATACATCCCACGACGAACCGCTCGATCTTGCCGAGTTCAAAGCTGAACCTGACGTTCTTGTCATCTCAAATCCAGTCGAAGCCGTCGCTGATGGGGCTGCTCCTGACTTCGAACCCACCGAGATCGTAATCAACCACACACCCGACGACCTGCATACTCCAGCGAATGCGCCCAGCAGCCTATCTCACCCTTCTGTTCCTGCAGGCGAGGAGATCATCAACGGTCCGGCAATCCCGGGGTCCCAAAAGATTTTTGGCGAAGGCAAGAGCTTCGAGGATTTCATGAAGCGCCGCGGCCATACGATCGAAGAGTTTGCCGCCAAGATCAACAATCGCCCCGGGTCTCCTTCGGAAGACCTCGACGATACGGCCGGAATTTCCTCCGAAGCCCTCTACCGCCATCCCGTGACACAGTTCGTCGAGAGAATGGAAGAAGAGCAGCGGCCCAATGAGGAGATCCTAGGCGCCCTGGCCGATCGGTCGAACAATATCGAACCGGAAGATGACTATGTTGAGGCCAATTATGTAGCCCAGGATATCGAGCAAACGCCGGTGGAAACGTCGAAGGACGGTCTGATCAACGATCTGGTTCGAGGCCTCCTCCTGCCGCGCGTGTCCATTCCGCTTTCCGACGCTGGCGACCTCGACGACGTCAACCTTCATATCCAGCACGGGAAAGCCACTCTCGTCCACTCTGACGCCGGTTTCCAGGTCCAGCTGAGCATGGGCCACGCACTCCAGCTGCAACGCGAAGTCGAGACCGAGCTTTCTTCCAAAGAGAAACGCCTGGCCGAAATCAGCCGAGAAGTTGCGCTGATCGACCAAGAGATGGCCAATCTCAAGGAATGGGGGGCGAACCTGCAGGCGCTCTACGAATAACTGCGAACGAGCCACCTACCACTGAGATAGAGAGAGGGCCGCCCGAAGGGGTCGGTCCTTTTTCTTTGGTTCAGAAGTAGACCGAGTGCGTAGAGGGAAAAGGTCTGCATCCTTTCGCCGTTCAACGCCCGGCGTCGCATCTCTGCCGAGCCCATAAGGATCATCATGACGGACATCATCGCCTGCCGCGCCGCCCAGCGCAGTAATCTGAATGCTATCTACGACCTGATCGCTAAACTCGTCGACGCTGACGAGGGCGATCGTCTTGCGCACGCAGCCGAGATCGAAAAGCGCCTGGGCGTCCGGGGCCACAAGGCGAAGGACTTCGTCCAGTTTCGCCTTGCGACCGATTGGATCAGCCTCCTTCTCGAAGAGGGGTCTCGTTCATTTCATCACGAGCGCCTGGACCGCTGGCGCGAAGAACTCATGAGCGACGTATCCGACGGGCCGCTCGAAACCGACAGCCACGTCATCCATCTTCACCTGCTTGGGATTCACGGTCACAAGCTCGAAGACCTGCTCGGAGGACCATTGCCGAAACACACGCCTCTTCGGCTATTCGACCGGCTACATACCGACATCATCACGCTGTCGATCCTCGTCAACCTCGCCAATCGAACTGGCACGTTCCCTAATTGCGACGCCTCGGCGCCCATTGAAAAGTGCATCGAGACGGCCGAGCTCTTCCTCGGTACCATCGCGCATCTTTCAGCGGTCGAAGGCCTGATCGTGGACGGCGACACAATCCTGATCAATGCGGCCTTCGGCGAAGCGAACATCACTCATCAATGGATCAGATTTTCGCGCGACATCCCCGATGGCATTCTCTCCAGCCTGGAAGGTCGAACATTATCGCGTGCAGTTGAAATTGCGGGACTGATCCCAACTGGCCTCAAGATCGAAGAAGCCCGCAGATCCAGCGATAATGACGAAACCATTATCCTGAAGACCAATCGATTTGCCCCCGAGAACTGTTTCGTTCTCAATCCTGCGCGCCACCTCGACATCCAGGAAGCTGCATAGACATCAGGCCGGACGGATGAACCGCCCGGCCTGAATAGGTTTTCTGCCTTAAGAGGGGAATCTGCAGCTCAAACCTCGTCAGGCCCTCCGCTCAGCGGGTCGCAAAATACTGCGCGGAGGGCCATCCGTTGTCCATGGCTTTTAGGATGTCGCCCGAGTTTTGGCTAGAAAAATCTTCATCCTACAAGGACATTTTCGACACGCCGTGCCTGCCTGACGTTGAAGGGAAAATCATGAAGCTCAAACCGATGGACATCAGCAAGGAGCGCAAGACGCTTCTGGCCTGGATGCCGCATATGATCGGCCTCGCCTTCAATCTTGACCACTCCTACATGACGCCCGAGGAGGCCTTGCAGATCTTCGGCGACGCCGAAATCATCGCCTGCACGACCGACGATCATGTCTATTACGGCGATCGCTATCTGCAGATGCCTCAGTCCGAGCGGAATTTCGCATTCCTGCACGAGCTGCTGCACGGAACCTTCTGCCATCCTGAACGGATCCACCTCATTCGTTTGCAGCGCGGTTATCTTTATCTCGTTCTCGCGAACTGGGCCGCCGACGCCATCATCAACGAAGCGATCATCTCGGACCCAGCAACGCAAAACGCGGTCTTCACAGAACCTTCTGCGTTCAACATCATCCGCATGTCCACGATCCACCGCGTCATGGCTGAAGCGATAAGCTTTTCAAGGGCAACGCCTCCTTCGAGCTATTCTGCCAAAGCCAAGCTCGGCCTGCAGATGGAAGCGATCTATGACTGGCTCGTATGGGCATACGAGGCGTGCCAGGAAAAGCGCGCAAACGACGCAGCAGCTAACCAAGGCTCCGCCGGCGACCAATCTCAGTCAAGGGAAGGAGAACATGAGCCCTCCGAAGGCAGGCCCCACGCTGACGAAAATGGATCGTCCCCCGAAGATTCCGGCCAGGACAGCGCGAACTCCAAAAGCGCAGGCGATACCGAAGAGCAGGCAACAGGTTCATCTCAGCCGGACGACGATGCCGACCTCACCGAAATCGAACGCATCGTGAAATCCCAGAAGGCATGGGATCTCCAAGAATCGGACCTCCAGAGCACCGCTGGGAAGACGCTGAGCCATTCAGAAATGATCGAAAAGGCCAACGAGGCGATCGAGAAAGCTCGCGGCCGCATTGAATCGGTCATCCAGTCAATGAAAGTCCAGGGAACGGGGAGGGGCAGCGCGCTGCTTTCTCTCGAAAATGATCTCCCCGAGCCTGTCGTCCCGTGGAATACGATCCTACGGAAGCAACTGATCCGGGACATCAGCACGAACCTACGCGACAGCTATACCCGCCTCAGCTCGCCGGCCCGGGCATCTCTAGCGCTGCGCCGGCCGGTACCTTTCTCTCCCGGAACGACCATTTTCAGCGATCGGCCCCGGATCCTATGCGTCCTCGACGTATCACGCAGCCATCTCGAAGCTCTTCAGCAATGCTTTGCTGAAACATGGTCCATCGCCCGGATGAAAGATGCCGCGATCGATCTCGTCACCTTTGATGACGGCGTTCGTGACATCATCGAAATCCGAAACCGTCGGGATTTTGACGCCATCCTTCGAAAGGGCCTCAGCGGGGGCGGCGGGACCGCTCTTGCGGACCTCTTTGACCAGATCCGCAAGATGCAATCTCCCTACAAGGCCATGGTCATCATGACCGATGGCTATCTTACACCGCCAGCAGACACTGAAGGTTTCTCAATCATCTGGGCCATCACCCCTGGCGGAACAACGAACGGCCTCGAAGCCAGTGGGACCATCGTCAATATGCCGGATTTCATGGACCTCCAGCAGGCGGCCTGATTCCGCCCTCAAGATGCGACCGAATTGAAGAAGGAAAAATAGATGAGCAACGCGCCCCAACTCACGCCGGGCCAGGCTATCGAGCGCATCATCATGACGTTCGACGGATACTTCGAACTGCGCAAATCCAATCCCCGAATGAAGCGGCCAAGCCTATATCTCCAAGGCGAACCGGGAATCGGGAAGACTTCAATCGCGCGTGCGATCGCGAAGCACTTCAACTACCTTTATGTCGAAATTCTCGCGAACCAGCGCAACCCCGACGACATCGCCGGAATCCAGATGCCAAATGTCGAGACCGGCACCACCAACTGGTTTCGTCCGTCATGGCTTCCCAAGCCCGGCCCCGTCAT
>NZOF01000041.1 GCA_002695185.1 Erythrobacter sp. | reverse complement strand
CTGCCGGGCGCGGGCGAGCCTGCGGCGCCCGCCGGTCCGGACGGTCTCGGCGAATCCTCGGCCGACGGTGCGTTCGGCGGAGAGCCCGCATCCGGCGGCGAGCCTGCATCGGGCGGCCGTCGCCGGCGCCAGCCCGAGATGGCGGACTGACCTCTCCCCGCCGCGCGCCTCAGGGGGCGCGCGGCATCTCCTAAGGCTCGCTTCGTTCCCCCGGCGAAGCGGGCCCCTTTTTCTGTTTCCGGCTACAGGCCAGGCATCGATCTTCGATAGAACCCAGGAAGCCGCAGGACACGCGGTCAGTAAGGAGTGCCGATGGCCGATGATCAACCCTATCCATGGACCGGCCGCTTCACCGACCTCGGGCGGGAAGATCAACGAGCGGTCGCAACGCTCGTGAAGGAGGGCGGGGCGATCCCCGACCCGATCGAACAGATCCTGCCGCGGCTCGGCCGAAGCCACCGCGTGGAACTGCTTCGCGAGCCCGGGACCAATCGCATCGTCGGTGTCGGCGTCCTCAAGGACCCGACCGCACCTTACCGTTCCGACAAGTTCGCTAAGGCCGGAATGGCGCTCGACGGCTATGCGGATGCGCCGGAACTTGGTTACATCGTCGTGGCGAAAGACAGGGAGCGGCAAGGCCTCGGAGAGCGCCTCGTTCGCGCCGTCGCCGATCCGCTCACCAAAGGCTGCTTTGCGACGACTGACGATCCGACGATGTTCAGGAAGCTGGCGCGCGCCGGCTTCTCGCGTCAGGGTCAAGAGTGGCAAGGCGCAAGAGGGAAGCTCTCGCTCTGGACGCGACCTGCCTCATAGTCAGCCGGTGCCTTGAATTTATCCGGAAACTCCGTATATTCCGGGCAGGAGAATCGCCATGCCCCAGACCGCCAGTTCCGTCGAGGTCTCGAAATCCTTCGGCCGTTTCAGCCGCCAGGCTCTCGAGAGCCCGCTGACCATCACCCATCATGGGCATGAAAGCCTCGTGCTTCTGTCGCATGCCGAATATCAGCGGCTCAAGAGCCGCGATCGTCAGGTCTACACGCTCGAGAATGTTCCGGACGAGATTGCCGAGGCCGTGCGCGCCGCGCGCGCGCCTGCCGAGGCCGCCGCGTTCGATAACGAGGTCGAGTCCTGACGCGTGAAGATAGCTGAACCGGTTCCAGGCCTTGTCATCCGCTACGCCTACCTCTGGAGCCACGAAGCCAAGGCCGGCCACGAAGAGGGCAGCAAGGACCGCCCCTGCGCCATCCTGCTGACCGCAACCACCAAGGCCGGCGCCAAAATGGTCACCGTCCTTCCGGTGACGCACACGCCCCCGGCCGACCCTAAACTCGCAGTGGAGATCCCGGCGGCGACAAAGGCGCGCCTTGGCCTCGACGACGAGCGATCATGGGTGATCCTCACCGAACTCAACCACTTCCAGTGGCCCGGCCCCGACCTGCGTCCAGCGCCCGGCGATCCTACCGGCGACGTCGCGTACGGCGTCCTCCCGGCCAGCCTCTACGAGACCATTCGCACACGTTGGCTTGCCGCCTACGACGCTGGCAAGATCGCCCAGGTGAAGCGGACCTCCTGACCCGTTGCGCCGCGAGGCGCGTCCTATGAGATGACGCTGCATTTGCTGGTCGATCGCCGATCGGCCGGCCATCGACGTTGCGGGTCCCCGTCATCCTTCGATCCCAGCGCCTTTGCGTCGCCGGTTCCTGACACCTGCGGCGAGACGGCCGCGTCCCACAACCCCATCCGCTCGCCCGTGTTGCCGCTACGCGGCTGCCCGCGCCAGCTCGCTCCAGGGGTGTCCCTCCGCGCTTCGCGCTCCGGTGTGAGCCGCGCCCGCACGCCGCTCTTCGGTGTCACCGGCGGAGAGGCCGCTGGCAGCATCGGAAGGAGCAGTCCCATGAACAACGTCAACATCACCGGCCGGGTCGCCAAGGATCCCGAGACGCGCGGCACCGTCACCACCCTCATCGTCGCGACCGATCGCGTGAAGCTCAGGGACGGCAAGACCTATGTCGACGAGGCCACCGGCTACACGGCCAAGGAGACCGAGTTTCACAAGGTCACCTGCTTCAACGGTCTCGGCAAGGCCGCCGCGAGCCGGGAGAAGGGCAACGTCGTGGCGATCACCGGCCGCCTGCACTATTCGAGCTAGGAGGACCGCGACGGCGTGACGCGCTATGGCTGCGAGATCATCGCCGACAAGATCGACTTCTTCTGACGCGAAACGGAGCGGCGCTCACGCGCCGCTCTGTCCGCCTGCCTTCAGGCCGGAAGCTGCATCGCCGGCGTCGCAGCCGGCGGCGTCAGCAGGTCGGCCACGCTCTGCGTGAAGCCGAGCGCAAGCACCACCTCGTCGCGTGACAAAGTGAAGCTGCGCGCCATGCCGTCGTCCAGCAGATCCTTGAACCGCGCGGCGAGTGCCTCCGCGGCGTCCCTGATCATGGTCTCGTCCATCGCCAATCTCATGACGCTCTCCGTGCATCGTGATGCTCAGCCCCGACTCCATATAGCATTTCTTCGAAGCCGGCGGACCACCAATGATCGCCCGACTTCAGTCGAGCTGGCCCGGGTAATTCTGTCGGCGGCCCGCCTCGAGGTTGCGGACCATGTTGTCGACGCCGATCTCGAAGAACTCGGCGACATGGAAATTCGCGCTCTCCTCGAGCTTCCACTGGTGCTCCGAGATGACGGTGATGACGGCGTTGGCGAGCGCGATCACCGCCGACCCTTCAAGCGGGTAATCCTCGTAGATCCGCGCGGGGTCGAGAAAATACTTCTTGTCCAGGTGCGCGAAAAACCGGTCCCGGCGGCCCATGATCGCCGCGATCGTCGATCGATGGCTCTCGAGCGCCGCGACCTGCGCGTCGAGCACGTCCTCGGGTGGCGTCCCCGCCTTCCAGGTGATGTTCGCCCGGTTCTTCCGGCAGAAATCCAGGAACGCAAAGACGCTGCCTTCCGCGCGGCGGGGATCCTCGAGCAGCCGGGCGACAGCAAGGTGCAGGTCGGTCTCGGCCGAGAGCATCAATGGGTAGAGCATCGGCTCGATCTTCCAGAGGCGATCGCCATGGATTTCACGCTGTCGCAGAAGCTGCGCATAGACACCGAGCTTGGCCGCCAGGCCTGGCGGCTCGGTTCCGTGCAGCAACGTCGCATAGCGCGACAATCGCTCCTCATAGTTTGTCTGGATCAGGGCTTTCACGCTTACTCCACTCGTCGTCCGACCGACTGCTTGCCAGATATGCCGGCCGCGTTCGAGCAGCGGTCGCGGCACCATCGCCGACCGCCGAAAGTTCGACGCATCCCACCCTGCGGGCGGGACCGGCGCTCTACTCGCTGGTCGCTCCCGGAGCCCCGTCTCCGCCGGGTCTCCGCCCTTACGGGTGACGATCACCTTGCAGGGGGCGGGTGGAGAGGTGGGTGACCAAAAATCTCTCTCTCTGAATTCCTAGTTGTGACGTGCGGGGATCCGAGCCCGTCAAGGATGAGCGGTTCCCCCAATTTTCACGAACCCTGCGCTTCGCTCCGGGCTCGAGAAAATCGGCTCCCCCGCTCCCCGCTTCGCGGCGTTAACCGGGGTCCGGCTGGCGCCGGCTTCCCGGTTAACGTCCCTGACCGGCACGACCACCGCACGTCGAATGAGAAGCCTCATCGAATGGATGAGATTCCAAGGAGGCTATCATGCAGACCACTTTCACCAACTTCGCCGACCTCGCCAGCCACATTGCCGCCGCGCGCGAAAACGAGGACCTGACCCAGACCTACGAAGGCGCTTTCATCGAGCATAGCGAGATGGCCAAGCTGAGCATCGTCGAGGCGCCGGAAGCGCTGGACATGCCCGATCCCGAGCAGGTGCGGGCCGCCGTGGAGATGATGATGCAGACGATGTTCGATGTGCTGCGCGACACGCGCATGGAGGCCTTCGCGACCGATCTCGCCTGGGGCTTTGCGAACAGCTTCCACGTCGTGGCGAAGCGCATCGAAGGCCGGGAGGATGACGCGGCCAAGAAGCTCGGCGACCTCGCCCGCGCCTACGACCCGTCCGAGATCTACGCGACCGAACTGGAGGACACGCAGCTCCTCTGCCAGACGCTGCAGGGGTGCCGGGAAGCCATGGAGTGCATGCGCGACCATGCCGCCGAGGTCTACCGCGTCGAAACCGGCAAGCCCTTCTCGCCGGTCCGGGGAAGCCGGGTGTCGAGCGCGCTCAACGCCTCGATGATCGATGCACGCGACTATCTCGCCTCACGCGCCCGCGAGCGCCGCGAACAGTTCGCGCCCGAAGGACCCGTGGTGGCCTTCTCGGGCGGTCAGGTCTGGGAGGACGGCGACCTGCTCTGGAAGGGTCTCGACGGCATCAAGGCGCGCATCCCCGAGATGATCCTCGCGACGACGGCACAGGCCAAGGGGTGCGATGCCGCGGCGCACGCATGGGCCGCCTCGCGCGGCGTGAAGGTGATCCAGTTCCGTCTCGATCGCAGCCAGGGCAACCGCGCCGCCTTCGTCCGCAACGACCGCATCCTCAACCTCAAGCCGGTCGAAGCGGTCATCTGCGAAGGCTCAGGCATCCAGCAGAATCTCGCCCAGAAGCTGCGGCAGGCGGGCGTTCCGCTGCACATCGTCCGCCTCGCCCAGCAGCGGGGCCAGCGCGCCGCCTGAGGCGCATGTCCGAGGGGCTCCGGCGTCAGCCGGGGCCTCTCTTCCTTTCTTGCATCGACAAGCGGCGCTCAGGGGCATCGAGCCCCTTCGCGCCGCGAGACTGAGCGCCTGCTGGCGCTCTTCAGGCGGTCCCGCCGGAGCGGACAGAGTGGAGGAGAATGGGTCCGGGCGGATCAACAGAGGAGGACGAGATGTCCATCACCTTCCGCATCGCCACGGCGGCCGACGACACGCCCGGTCCCGTCGCCATTATCAACGCCCGCCAGCTCGCGGCCTTCCGCAGCTATCTGCGCGAAGAGGGCGCGCGCGTCGGCCTTGCCCTTCTCGACCCGGACGCCGAAACCGAGCGTCTGCTCGCTCTCAACTTCGAGGCCCGCATCTGTCCCCTCGCGGTCGCCGCCATCGCGCGCGTCTTCGACTATGACGAGGCGGTGATCGCAGTGCTCGACGAGGCGCAGTTCCGCCGCCGCCGGATCATCGTCTGGTGGTATGAGACCGACTGCAGCATCCGGATGCGCCCGTCGCTGACCTCCGACAGCGGCACCGAAATGCACCTCGCCCATGGTGCCGCTCATGCCCTGTTGGAAGGGCTCGGCCTGAGACCCGATGATGTCGGTGAGATCCCCGTCGACACGCTCCGCCAGCATCTCGCCAACCCGGCGGTTCGCCGGCGCGCGGAGGAGCAGGGGCTCACCTATGATGTGCAGCGACTGGAGAACCTGGTGGCCACCGCCGGGCTCGAAGATGCCGCCCGCATCGAGTGGGCCTGATCGAAATGCGCCGTCAGGAAACGACGGCGACACCGCCGAGTCCCTGCTGCTTGCGTAGCAGCACGATCGCCCGGCGCAGCAGGGCTCCTGCCTCTTCCTCGCCGATCGCATCGAGGAGTTCGAGCGTCTGTCCGATCAAGCCGATCGCAACGGCACGGGTTACGCCCGGATCCTTCTCGTAAAGTTCCATGCTGCCGGTCCTTGGCGCAATATCGTCAGCGAAAGCGATGGAGCACCGACCCATTCAACTCCCGCGCACTGGGCGCGGGAGCCGGGGCTGGTAACACGTCGAGACATGCGCCTACGCTTTTAGTGCCGAGGCACCTGGACATATGCGCAGGCACCCCGGCGTGAAGCTCACACCGAGTTGCCGTTCTCGACAGGATTACCAGTCCCGGCGCCGCCCGTTTTGCAGCGCTCGGCGGGCCTATCATGAGGCGGTGCGACGAACCACGCTTTTGTAGCGGGCCCGGGAAAAGGAGGGCCTCCTTCCTCAGCTCGACTTTCGGCAGGAGTTCAACTGTTCAGCCGGGATTGAAGCCGCCGGGCATCGCGGTGAATTCTGTCGGCGACACGCGTGGTCGGACGGCATGCGGGCGACGCTCTCGGAAGTGCTCAATGGCGAGATGACGCATAGGTCGGACGACTAAGAGATCATCCAGCGCGAGAACGAGGCACGTCCGCGCTAGCTGGGGATCGAAACCGAGATCGAGTACGACTGAGCAGATCGGCGCGGGGCGGGGACGCGGTAAAGGCGGACCCGTCCCAGTAGCACTCCTCAGTCTCCCGGCTCGCTCGCGTGCCGCGCGAACCCTTCGGTTCGCACGCCGCTACGCTTTGCCTCGCCGAGGGGGAAAATCTCTCACTGACCTCCCATTCTGTCGGCCGGGCGAGCCCGCCTCAAGGACGGCGGGGCCCCACCATTTTCTTCGGCGGATCGGGCGGCGACCCTCGATTTCAGCGGCAGGGGCCGCCGGAGAAAATCGTGACCCCCACCGCCGCTGCGCGGTCGCCGGCAAGCCGGCGATCCCTGACCCGGGCTCACCCGACCGACCGCCATTCCCCTGTCATTTCAGACAGGAGGACATCATGCAGATCACGTCGACCATCGCCGGAAACGATACCGCCGCCTATCTCGCAGCCGTTGCCTGCGCGGAGCGCCGCGCACTCCACAGCTTCTTCGACCAGCATGTCCTGCAGGATGAGGACAGCGGTTACGTCACTATCGATGAGGGTGACTACGGAGCGCTGCCGATGCCGATCATCGACCGGATCGTCTACACCGTGCCGGGCGGCATGTCCGACGAGATCTGAGACAGGGGAGGGGCCGCAAGGCCTCTCCCTTTTTTTTGTGTTCGGGGATTAACGGCCACGGGGGGCATCGAGCCCCCCGCGTCCGTGCCGCGCCTGACGGCGCGGCGGGGGCTGGCTTACGCCGCCAGCTTCTTGGTCAGGGCCTCGATGCCGAGCTTCTTCACCTGAGCGGCCAGCGCCTCGATCGTATCGAGCGGCAGCTTCAGGATACCGGCCTTGTCGAGCACGGCCAGCGCCGCTTCGCGCTCGCGTTCCGCGAGCTTCCTGCGGCGCTCGGCAAGCCGCTCCTCATCGGCGGCAATCGCCGCTCGTTCACTGTCCAATGCCTTCGCCATTGATGGGCCTTTCGTTCACGCTGATCGGGCTGCGAACGTGAGACCAGTATAGGCGATATGGCGTCGGTTCGGAAGACGAAGAATAGGTTGGGGGCGCGTCGGGCTGACACCCGACGACGGCTCTATTCGCTAAGGCCGCCGACGTCCCATTCAGGGCCGCCGCCGACCAAGCTCACGGAGCCGAGGCGTGCGCCTCGTCTCCGCCCATCCAGGTGACGATCCTCGCCTGCTAACGGTGGCTTCGCCACCTGTTTATACCCGCAGCCCTTGGCCTGACGGCCCCGGGCACGCGGATTGATCGGGGAGGGGTCTTCCGACGCCCTCCGACGACGTCGCAGGCATCTGCCTGGTGACGTATCCTCCGGCACGGCCGGGCCTGTCCGTTCCGCCCAGTGGGCGGTCCGGTGCCCCGCCGGGACCGGCTTTCCAGCCCATCCCAAGGACGACCCCGGACATCCCAAGGGCCAGGGTCAAGCTCTAGGGATTGTGCACACCGAACGCAGCGAGCTGCCAGAATTATGCGCTAAAGCCAAACACTTACGGACATCGGGCAGTGTAAACATTGTATGACACTTCGGGAGCCCTAAGAAAATCTTGTGAAAACAGCGCATTACCTGTCATCAATGTTTACGGCCCTTTGCAGGAAGCTTGGAAATCTTGCCATTTGCACAGGGCTCATCTATAAGCATCCCCGCGCTTCAAGCCCCACCAGCCTCTCTGCTAGGAGGCTGGCTTGTCCAACAGCACCAAGATCGTCTCGCTGCGCCTTGAGCGGGACCGGTTCGACCGCCTTGTCGCGATCGCCGACGGGCGCAAATGTCGACCTTCCGACATCATCCGCAACGCCATCGACGCCTATCTCGGCGCGGCCTCGGTCCTGACCGCCAGCCAGCTGCGGATGGCGCGCATCGGCGAGTTCCAGCAGCTCGCGCTCGACATCATCATCCGCGAACAATTTCCCGAGTTCCGCGACCGCATCGTCGCGGAAACCGACAAGCGCCTGGAGCAGTATCATGGCGCGTAGAAACGACATCCGCACCAACGGCCAGGCCATCCCGCTCACCCACCATTCCGCGCGCGGGCGCGTGCAGCGCAACTCGGGCAATTTCACCCGCGGATCGCAGCTCCTCACGCACGAGCTCCTGATGTGGTTCTCGGGCGCGAAGCTGCCCTTCATCCTGTGGTTCTTCCTGTTCGCCGGCGCCTGGTTCGCGATCATGTCGATCAAGCTCGACGAGCACGGCTTCCAGCTCATCTGCATGAAGCTCTATTCCGAGCTTTGGAACTGGGTCGATCTCAACCCCAACAAGCGCGTGAACGTGACGCTGCCGAGCGGCGAGATCATGCGCACGGTGATGCCCGCGGTCCCCTACATCCCCGAGGTCATCAAAGCCTGGGCGATCGCGATGCGCGGCCTCCTTGCCGCCTTCTTCGTCTCGATCTTCGTCACCATTCCGGTCGCTCTCTGGTTCGTCGATCTGTCGCGCCGGCGGGGCAAGACGATCCTCCAGGAACGCCACGAGCGCGGCGCCATGCTGGTCGCGCGCGACTTGCTCTTTTCGGAGATCAGCCAGCACAATTACGCCAAGTTCGAGGAGGAGGCGCGCGCGTGCTTCCCCGGCCTGGCCGCGCGCAAGGTGCTCGCGCTTCCCTTCCGCCAGCGCAAGGCCGGCGGCATCCACCATCCCTACACGCTCGCGGGCATTCCCTATCCGCACCGCACCGAGCAATCGCACACGATGCTGATCGGCACCACCGGCTCGGGCAAGACGACCGAACTGAGGAGCCTCGTCGCCCAGATGCGGGCGCGCGAGGACACCGCCGTCATCTTCGATCTGACCGGGGCTTATGTCGAAGCCTTCTACGATCCCGCGCGCGACACGATCCTCAACCCGATGGACGCGCGCTGCCCGGCCTGGTCGATCTTCAACGACTGCACGACCCACAGCGAGTTCACCGCCGCCGCGGCCGCGCTGATCCCGTCCGACGGCGGCTCCTCCGAACCCTTCTGGGCGCTCGCCGCGCGCACGCTCTTCATCGAGATGTGCGTCCGTCTCCAGGAGCGGGAGCAAACCACCAATCTCGCGCTTGCCGAGAACCTGATGACGGCCGACCTGAAGCGGGTCCATCGCTTTCTCGCCAACACCATCGCCGACCCGCTGACCGCGCCGGAAGCGGCGCGCATGGCCGAATCGATCCGCGCTGTCTTCAACACCAACGCGCAGGTGCTGCGCTTCCTTCCCGACGAGGGCCAACGCTTCTCGATCCGCGACTGGATCACGGGCGAAAAGCAGCCCGGCGCGATCCTCTTCGTCACCTCGAACTATGTCGACCTTGCCATGAACCGCGCGCTGCTGACGCTCTGGATGGACCTTGCCATCAATCGGCTCATGACCATGCCGCGCACGCGGTCCTTGCGCACCTGGTTCATGTTCGACGAGCTCGGCGCGCTCCATCGCCTGCCCGCGATCGAGAACGGCCTCCAGACCGCGCGCGCGTTCGGCGGCGCGATGATCCTCGGCATCCACAGTTTCGAGAAGCTGGTCGAGGTCTATGGCGAACAGGGCGCGCGCAATCTTGCCTCGCTCGCGCGCTCCAAGCTCATCCTCGCGACCGCCGATCTCGACACCGCCGAGCAGTGCGCGCGCTACATCGGCAACCGCGAGGTCCGGCAGATGGATGAGGCCTACAGCTACGGCTATAACAACACCCGAGACGCCTCGACGCTCACCCCGCGCAAGCAGGTCGAGCCGCTCGTCATCGCCGACGACATCACAAACCTCCCCTCGATGCACGGCTTCGTAAAATTCCCCGACGGTTTTCCCGCCGCGCGCATCCAGCTCGAGTGGAAAGACTGTCCCAAGGTCGCCGAAGGGTTCGTCCTCCGGCCCAATATCCAGCCCGTCCGGTCAAGGCGCGGAGAGGAGGCGTTCGGGGGCGACGAGAGCGGCGAGGTGAGTGGCGCGGCGGGGGGACGCGACGGTTCGCTGCAGATCATCGAGGAGGTAACCGAGCCCACCAATCTCGCCAGGGAGCTGGCCGCCAATATCCTCTCGGCCGGCGCGGAAGAGGAGCATGACGAAGCGGCGCGTCGTGTGGGCCAAGCAGAGGATCGCCACGGGGAGAGCGCGGCGCCTGCCCATGCTGCCGACAAGGCACAGGCGGCGCGCGTCTCGGACGAAGAGCAGCAGCCAATCGCGCGCGATCGCGACGCACGATCGACCATGCCGAACGCGCCCCAAGTCGAGGACCAGACCCTCATCGAACTGCGCCAATCCTTCGCGCCCGATCGGGGCGATGACGGCATGGACATGGGGATCTGACCGATGCTCTCGGTCGCCTCGGTCCGCTCCTCCTCGGGCGCCGCGAACTATTTCGCGAAGGACGACTATTACACGGTCGAAGGATCGTCCGAGATCAGCCTCTGGGCCGGGGAGGGGGCGGACGCGCTCGGACTCTCGGGCGAAGTCGCGAAGGACGCGTTCGAAGGCGTGCTCAACGGCGTGCTTCCGAGCGGCGAAGGGGTGGCCCAGGTCGAGAACCGGCGCGCAGGCGTCGACCTCACTTTCTCCATGCCCAAGTCCGCCTCGGTGATGGCCTATGTCGCGGGCGACAAGCGCGTCCTCGCCGCGAACATGGCGGCGGTTCAGAAGACCATGGCCTGGGTCGAGAAGAACCTCGCCGAAGGCCGCAAGGACGTCGACGGTCGCACCGTGCCGGTTGCCACCGGCAATCTCGTCTATGCGCTGTTCCAGCACGACACGAGCCGCGCGCTCGATCCCCAGGGGCATATCCACGCCGTCATCGCCAATCTGACCCGGCTACCTGACGGCAAATGGCAGGCGCTCCATGCCGACAAGATCTGGAAGAGCAACTCCGTCATCGGCTCGATCTACCATGCCTATCTGCGTCAGGGCCTCGAGAAGCTCGGCTACCAGATCGAGCCGCGCGGCAAGCACGGCACTTTCGAGATTTCAGGCGTGCCGAAAGCCGTCATCGGCGAGTTCAGCCAGCGGCGCGAGGACATTCTCGAGCGTGCCACGCAGCTGGGGATCAAGTCGCCCGAGGGCCTGCGCGAAATCACCAAGCGCTCGCGCGATCCCAAGCTCAATGTCGAGGATCGCGAAGCGCTGCGGCAGGACTGGATCGAGCGCGCCGCGGCGCGCGGGTTCGACGGCAAGGCGCTCGCCGCGACCGCTATAGCGCGCGCAGAGCATGCCGCCTCTACCAGCGCGCTTGAGCGCGGCTTTAAGGCAGTGACCGAGGCAGTCGGCGCTGCGCGCGAGAAGCTGGAGGGCTTTCTGCGCCCGTCCGATCCGCTGGTCGATCGCGGCCTCGCGCGCGTCACCCAGTCGCCCGCCATCGCGCGCGCCCAGCTCGCGGTTGCCTCCGCCATCCGGATCCATGCCGAGCGCGAGGCGGCCTTTCCGGTCCACCGGGTCGCCAAGACCGCGCTCGACCTCGGATTGAAAGGCGTCACGATCGAGAAGATCGAGCACCGCATCGGCCAACTCGTCGAGCGCGGGACGCTGCTCGCGGGGCAGGGGCGGGCGGCCGATTTCGTGACGACCAGGGAGGCGCTGGGCACCGAGGAGGCGATCCTCAAAGCCGTCGATGCCGGGCGCGGGACGGCTTCGCCGATCGTTGCCGCCGACCAGGCGCCGGGGCGGCTGCAGGGCGAAGCCCAGCGCGAACTCAACACGGGCCAGCTCGCCGCCGCGACGCTCATCCTCGCATCCAAGGACCGGACAGTCAACATCCAGGGCATCGCCGGCGCCGGCAAGTCGACGATGCTGCAGGCCGTCGCGCGCGTTGCCGAAGCGGAAGGCCGGCAGATCACGGGTCTCGCCTTCCAGAACAAGATGGTCGCCGACCTCGCCGAAGGGGCGGGCATCAAGGCACAGACGATCGCCTCGTTCGTCCTGGCCAACGAGCGTCATGTCACCCAGCGCGAGGGACCCGGATACGAGGCGGCGCGTGCAGCGCTCGCAGGCTCGATGCTCGTTGTCGACGAGACCTCGATGGTGTCCTCGACCGACATGCTGAAGCTCCATAGCATCGTCGGGGCGCTCGGGGTCGACAAGCTCGTCCTCGTCGGCGACCGCCAGCAGCTCTCCTCCATCGACGCCGGCAAATCCTTTGCCATGATCCAGGCGGCAGGGGGAACGCTGGCGCGCATGGACGAGAATATCCGCCAGCGCACCGAGACCCTGCGGACGGTCGCTGCGCTCGCCAATATCGGCAAGGCAAGCGCGGCGATGCAGGTGCTGGGCGACAAGGTGGTCGAGACCGCGAGCCCGGCCGAGCATGCCGCGGATCTGTGGCTGGGGCTCGATCCCGCCGAGCGCGAGGTAACCGCCGTCTTCGCGTCCGGGCGCGACGCGCGCGCGACGATCAATCAGCGGATCCAGGAGGGCCTCGCCGCCGAGGGGTCCCTCAAGGGCGAGGGCATCCATCTCACCGTCTACGACCGCATCAACACCACTCGCGAGGAGCTGCGCTATCCTTCGACCTACCGCGCCGGCATGACGCTTGAGGTCGGCCGCGGCGGCGCCAATGATGTGGGGCTGAGGGCAGGGCGTTACGACGTCCTCGCCGTCCATGCGAGCGGCAAGGTCGACCTCGCCAACGGGCGCCGCAGGATCCGCTTCGATCCGCAGAAGCTCTCGCCCACCGAAACGCGCGACCGGCTCCAACTCACCGAGAAGAAGGATCTCCACCTGCGCGAGGGCGACCAGGTCCGCTGGACCGCGAACGACAAGCCGCGCGGGCTCGCCAACGCTGCGCTCGCCCGCATCGTCGGGATCGACGCCAAGGGCGTGACCGTCGAGACGGCCGGCAAGGAGCGGCTCGTGCTCGATCTCGGCGACCCGATGCTGAGCCGCCTCGACCTCGCCTATGCGCTCAACATGCACATGGCGCAGGGCATCACCACCGACAAGGCGATCACGGTGATGGACAGCTATGAGCGCAATCTCTCCAACCAGCGCCTGTTCAACGTCGGCGTCACCCGTGTGCGCGACGACCTCACCATGGTTGTCGACGACAAGGAGAAGCTGCAGCGCCAGCTCGACCACAATCCGGGCGACAAGACCTCCGCGCTCGAGACGCTCGGACGTCTCGATATCGATGGCGCCAAAGGACCCGCCGATCCTACCAAGTTCGATCCTGGACCGGTCGAGGGCGGCCCCGCGCCCACGCCGGTGGACCCGCTCTCGGACCTCCCGCCGCTGCCCTCGGGCGATGGCAAGGATGGGAGCAAGGCCGGCACGGGCAAGGCTGCCGCGGGTAAGGCCGGCGCAGCAAAGCCCGATGATCTGAGCGCTCCAGCCCTCAAGCCCGAGCAAGCCGATCTTCTGCCCCCGCTGCCCGAGCGCAGCCTGGGGCTCGACCTGTGAAGCCGCGGCCGCCGGCCGCCTCAACTGAGGAGACAAGCCATGTCCGGATGGGATTTCGACGATGCGGGAAAATTCGGCAGCGAGCGCGCGGCCGAAGACTTCGCGCGGGCCAACAATATCGATCCACGCGACATCCGCACGCGCCGCAAAGGCGAGCAGGTCGAGCTCGAGATCCGGCGATCGGCGCTGGACGGCCGAAGGCTGCGCGACGGCGGCGAGGGCCGCCGCGATGGCTGGGGCTGAAGCGCCTGCGCCGCCTTGACGAGAGAGGAGAGCGGGAATGGACATAGGCGAGGTGCTGTTCTCGATGAAGGGACGGACGGGACGCGGGCCGTTCGTCCTGCTGGCTCTGGTCGGTTGGGCCATGGCCGTCGGCTTCATTCCCTATGACCCGATCACCGTGCTGCGCCAGGCGCCGGTCCAGTCGATCGCGGCCCTCGGCTTCGCGCTGCTGGCCGCCTGGACGGCGATCGCCGTCACCGTGAAGCGGCTTCACGACGTGGGCCTGTCCGGTCTTAACAGCATCTGGATCGGCCTCGCCGAATTGAGCGGCGACCCCCTCAACAGCCATTCCGCCCTCGCCATGGGCGCGGCTGCCGGATCGATCATCGCCCAGCTCTGGCTCTGCATCGAGCCCGGGTCGCGACGCCCCAACCGGTTCGGCAACCCCGTCTCGGCCTGAAGCCACGAAAGATGATCCCCATGGACCTCCAGCACGATCTCTTCGAAGACCTCCCGCCGCTTGAGGCAGAGGATCTGCCGTCGCCCGCGCTCACGCCGCTGGCCGTGCCCTGCGCCTGGCGGAACCGGGCGAACGCACCATGCCAGCGTCTCGCGCGGCGGCCCCTGAACCTTGACGGACAGCAAATGCATGCCGATGGGCGGCCGCTGCTCCATTGCGACATCGCCTGCTTCAACGGGCTGTCCGCCGGCGAAGCAGCCCGCTACCACGCCATCGGCGCCAACCAGACGGAGGCCATGCGATGACCGCCGTCACCATGCGCCTTGCCGGCATCGTCGAGCCGAGCCCCCGCGGTCCGTTGCTGCGGATCGAGGACGGGACGACCTGGCGGTTGATCTACGAGGAAGCGCTCGATCACCTGCTCGGCCGTGCTGTCACCGTCGAAGGTATCCGTCGCGGCTCGGCGATCGCCGCCTACTACCTCGCGCCGTTGGCACCGGTGCGGCCATGCTGACGCGGACCAGCGCCTTTCCCGAGCGCCGACCGGGCTGCCCCTATTGTGGGCACCCTATCGATCACTGGCCCAGGCATGCTCTCGTGCGCTCCTGCCGGCTCTGCCGGCGGCCGATGGTGCTTCTTCGCTCGCTGCGCGCCTGGCGCGGCCCGCGCAGGCTGCATGGCCTGCTCGACCTGGGCTATGCCGCCTATGGCCTCGGCACGCTCGTCCTCGTCCTCGCCTTCATGGTCGCGCCGCTCTCGCCCCACGGCTTCTTGCGCCTGTTCGCGGTCCTGCTGTTACTGCTTGCGATATGCCTCGGCGGCGACGGCCTGCTGGGGCTGTTGACCAGCATGGACCGGACCGGCAAGCGGTGGCGCGTCGGGAGACCGGCGCGAACCTTCGCCAACCTGAAGATCGGCGTCGGGACGCTCGCGATCGTGCTGTTCTCGATCGGGATCTCTCCGGCCTAGATTTGCTTGCTCGCCATGCGGATCGCACCTTGCGGGTCCGGAACGTTCCCCAATTAGATGGCACAAGGTTTGGGCGCAACCTGGCCTTGAAAATGTGCAAATAACGTGCAATTGATAGCTCAATCAGGAGCTGGCTTATGAACATCGCATCGCTGGAACGTCGCACGGCCGCCGTGTCCGGGTTCGTCGAGAGCCTGCAGGAGCCGCGCACGCCCTATATCTCGCCCAAGCGCTTTTCCGCCGCGCTCGGCGTCCAGGTCGCGAGCCTGGCGGGCCTTGCCGGCGTGCATCGCAACACCTTGCGCAATCCCGCGTCCGAGCGCCTGCAGGACAAGCTGCGCGAAATGGTCCGGGTGATTTCCGCGGCGGCCGCGCTCACCGGCGACGTCTCGAAGGCGATCTTCTGGTATCGCAACGAACCCATCGCCGACTATGACCACAAGACCGCCGCCGAGCTCGTCGCCGAGGGGCATGCCGACGCCATCATGGCGCATCTGCGCGATCTCGAGAATGGCGCGAGCGGGTGAAGATCGTTGCGCTTGGTCCCGACGCGATCTTCTACCGGTATCTGACCCCCAAATGGGCCTTTGTGCCATTGAGCGGCGCCGGCGCCGCTTCCGAAGGCGGCCGGTTCAACCGGGCAGGTGTCGAAGCGCTTTATCTGTCGCAGGCGCCGCAGACCGCGCTCGAGGAGTATCGGCAGGACTCCTCGCTGGTCCCGCCCGCAACGCTCGCAAGCTATGTCGCCTCGATCGAAAACGTGGTCGATCTGTCGGGCGGCTACGATCCCGACGACTGGACGAGCGACTGGGCAAGCTGGGACTGTCCCTGGCGCAAGATCGCACGCATCGACCGGAAAACCCCGCCTTCCTGGACCCTGGCCGACAAGATCATATCGGAAGGCCATAAGGGCATCCTCTTTCCTTCGCTCCGCCATCCCGGCGGCACCAATCTCGTTCTCTTCCACTCGAATTTCACCGCGACCGACCAGCTGGCGGTCCACGACCCGGACGGCCGGCTCCCCAAGGACCAGGCCTCCTGGCCTGCCTGAAGAGCGAGCGCGCATGTCCATCGAGCGTATCCGAAATATCGTCAAACTCGCCGTGCCGACCCTGTTCGCGCAGATCGACGGCGGCCGTATCGCCTGCGAGAGCGAGGCAACGTTCCAGCTGCACCTCGGGCGCATCATCACGACGGCCGCCGACCTGGCGATCGTCAGCCCGCTCGAGACCTTCTCCATCGAACTGGAAAAGCCATTGGTCGGCCGCGCAAGGCGTGGTCGCATCGACATCTGGTTCGCAATTCGGTCTGGCAATTCCGAGTGGCGATGCGCGCTTGAGGTCAAATTCTTCAAGAAGGTCAATCAACGCGAGCCCAATAATCGCTACGACGTCTTCAAGGACATGGCGCGGCTCGAAGGCTGCGGCGATGTAGCCGACATCGCCTATATGCTGGTCGCTACCGACCATCCCCACTATGTGAGCCACGCGGCCTACTCGACCGATACGCACGACTTCGACTTCCGGCATGGCCGGAGCTATGCCAAGGGCACGGAAATGACCTATCGAACGGTCAACCCGCACGGCCCCCCGATCACCCTGACAAACGACTATGCGTTCGAGTGGACCGACGGTCCGGGCGCATTGCGCTACCTGCTGGTCGAGATCATGCCCGTCCAGGACTTGGCAACCGCGTAGAACGGCGCCGTCCACCGCGCAATTTTATCGCTCCGCCAGTGTCGCTGATCTTTCGGAAGGCACATCAATCCGATCAGGCTGTACAGATCGATGAGCAGGCCTCCGGCTAGAAAGCTCACCGGTGGGCGAGTCTGGCTTGAGCCTCTCTTTCTTTCCGCAAATCTCATGAAATTGTCACAGGGCCATAATAGCGTCCGAACAACTTGGAGAATCCTGATGTCCAGCGACCGCCATGTTCAAGAATCCGTACTCGACGAGTTGCGCTGGGAACCGCGCCTGGAAGCTGGCCATATCGGCGTAACCGTGGCTGATGGGGTCGTCACGCTAACCGGACATGTCGAAAGCTACGCGCAAAAGCATGCCGCCGCGCTTGCCGCTCACCGCGTCAAAGGTGTGAAAGCAGTTGCCCAGGAAATCGAGGTGCGTCTTCCTGTCGACGATCAAAGGGATGACGGGGAGATCGCCGCCGCGGCGCTTACAAGGCTGGACTGGGATGTCACCATTCCGCGCGGCACCGTTCATGTGACCGTCGAAGATGGCTGGATCACGCTCAGCGGCACGGTGGACTGGCACTATCAGCGCGAAAATGCCGAGCATGATCTGCAGCGGCTTCAGGGCGTCACAGGGATCACCAACGCTATCGCGATCAAGAGAACCGTGGACGCTGAATTCATCAGCGACGACATCATGCACGCTTTGCATCGATCTTGGTTTTTCGACCCCAGGACGATCGATGTTCGCGTCGAAGGCAGTACCGTTTATCTGAGCGGCGCAGCCAAGACGCCGCACGAGCGCCAGGTCGCTGCCGCCACCGCATGGGCGGCGCCGGGCGTGACGGATGTCCGCAACGAAATCGAAGTGGGGGTTGAGGTTTAGAGTCCTCCATAGGGAGAAACCCCTCCGACTTCAGTCGGATACTGGCTTCAGCCACCGACTCGGCCAGTAGCCTGCTATCCTCGGAGAAAATGAACAGCCTCAAGGGCGAGAGTTCATTTTCTCCGAGGATAGCAGGCTATGGGCTACAGCAGCGGATGTCACACGACTTTTCACCATCGCTACCATTTGGTCTGGGCACCGAAATATCGGTTCAAGGTGTTGCATGGCGAAGTGCGGTTACGAGTCCGCGAGATCATCAAGCAGGTTTGCGCTGAAATGGGCGTGACGATCGTCCACGGCGTCCTGTCTCGCGACCATGTCCATATGTTTGTCGAAATCCCGCCGCACGTTTCGGTCAGCGACTTCGTTCGCCGGGCCAAGGGGCGGTCATCGCGTAAAATCCAGCAGGAGTTCGAGCATATTCGCAAGAGATATTGGGGACAACGCTTCTGGCAGAGGGGCTACTTCTCGACCACCTCCGGCAACATCACCGATGACACTATCCTGCGCTACCTCGACAGGCATGGCCACAAAAACGGCTTCAGCCCCTCCGACTGATCCTACCGGCGTCAGCCGGTCAGTCATTCAGACCGGTGCCGCGCGTTAGGCGGCCCGGCTTTCCGCGCCTTCGGCGCAGGTGATGCAGAGGCGGCAGGCTGGCAGCGCTGCGAGCCGCTTGGGTGCGATCTCTTCGCCACAGGATGCGCAGACCCCGTAGGAACCGGCCTCGATCCGCGCCAGCGCCTCTTCGATCAGTTCGATCTCGGCAAGTGCGGCCAGTTCGATCGCGTCCTGCGCCTCGTCGTCTTCGCGATCGACAGCCTGCTCGGCGAAATCGTCGTCAAGCGGCTGTCGGAAATCCGTCTCGATCTGCGATACGCGCGCGCGTAGGCCGGTGAGACGGGTTTCTAGGTCCGCACGGATTGCCCGAAGGTCCGTCATCAGGCGGCCTTTCTTTCCATGATCATCGACGAGACATTGTCGAGAAGCTGGAGCCGACGCTTCTTGAGATCTTCCAAGCGCTCGTCGGATGCGGCTTCGATGCCGGCCTCGATGCGCGAAATTTCTTGAGCGAGCGCATGATAGCGCGCGGCGAGGTCGCGATAGGCAGCACTCTCGATCTTGAGCGTGTGGAGGATCGCGCGGTGTTCAGGGAATTCCGCCTGCAGATCATGTCCATTCTCACTCACATCTTGTCCCCTTTGCTCATTCAGTTCCCAAAAGAATTGCAGGGCTGCGCGCCTGTGTCCTTACGGGATTTCCCTCGGTTCTCAGGTCTGGCGCACCCTCAGCAACTTGGCGCTTAGGGCGCGTGAACGACTCGGAACGCCATCCCTTGCCGTTCGCCATCGGCCATGCAGGCACACACTTCACTGATCATGGCGCGAACAGCGACCACATCAACTGCGTACCAAGGACCAGGCTCAACAGGCCGATCCCAAGCCCCGCGCGCAGCTGCGCTTCGCTGGGCCGGTTACGGCGGAATAGAAAATGATTTGTTGTCGCTATGCGCATCGTCGCCTCCTTCCAGAACGAAGACCATCATCAGGAAGCCGCGCGCGCTGCCCTATTGGGAAATATACGGAAGCGTGGCCCGCGCCTTGCGGATGAAATGCGAGTCCATCGCCCGCGGCAGATAAGTATAATACCGGAAGGAGAGCCGGGCCGAGGTGATCGATCATTGCGCAAAGCGGCAGATCATTAGCTCTGACCAAAACCATGCAGGAGTTCGTCATGAAAGGTTTCATCGCCGATATTGAAAAGCTGACGGTCGACAACGACGATTTCCGTCGGGTTCTCTACACCGGCCGCAATCTGCAGCTGGTGCTGATGGCGCTGGAGCCGGGTGAAGAGATCGGAATGGAAATCCATGACGATCGCGATCAGTTCTTCCGGGTGGAAGCGGGCCAGGGAGAGGTCCTCATCGACGGCGTCCGAACCTCAATCAAGGAAGACGATGCCATCATCGTGCCGGCCGGCGCCGAGCATAATGTCGTCAACACCGGCGCGACACCGTTGCGGCTCTACACGATCTACGGACCGCCCGAGCATGTGGACGGCACGGTCCATCACAGCAAGGCGGACGCGGAAGCCCATCACGAGCATTTCGACGGCCGCACCACCGAGTGAGGTCTGTCGCCCGCCGCGTGCGATTCAAGGGCGCCTTGCATCGCCCTATGCGATGTTGGCCGCAAACGCGCGCCGAGGAACCCGGCCGCCAGACCGATCTCGCGAACCCAGATGATCGCGCTCGCGACCGCGACGCAACGCAGCCAGTCTTCAGCATCGAGTGGGACCGTCGAGAAGGCAGCCTGTAACAGCGGAATTTCTACTACGCCGACTTGCAGCAGGAGCGACAGACCGAGCGCCAGCCACAACCAGCGGTTGGCAAGGATGTGCCCCCCAAAGACGCTTCTGCTTCCCGCGTGGATCACAACGGCGTTGAGGAGCTGAAACAGGACCAGCGTCGTGAAGGCCATGGTCTGGGCATAGGCAAGCGAGCCGTCTCCAGCGATGAGGCCGCCGGGCAAGGATGCGTCGAACATGCCAAGCGTGCCGAGCGCCATCAGCGAGCCCGATGCGACGATCCGCAACCACATCGCCGGCGTGATCACCTTCTCATCGGCGTGGCGCGGCGGCCGGTCCATGACCGATCCGCCGACACGGTCCAGCCCCAGCGCGAGCGCTGGGGCGCCGTCAGTAATGAGGTTGATCCACAAGATCTGCACCGCGAGCAAAGGCAGCGCGAAAGCGCCATCCGCATGATCGGAAAGCCCGATCCGGCCGGCGAGGAGCAGACCAAGGAACATCGTTGCAACCTCGGCGATGTTGGATGACAGAAGATAGGACAGGAACTTGCGGATGTTGGCGAATATGCCGCGACCTTCCTCGATCGCGGCAACGATGGTGGCGAAATTGTCATCGGCAAGGACGATATCCGCCGCTGCCTTGGCCACATCGGTGCCGGTTACCCCCATGGCAACGCCGATGTCGGCGGTCTTGAGCGCCGGCGCGTCGTTCACGCCGTCGCCGGTCATCGCGACGATCAAGCCGTGCTGCTGGAGGGCCTGCACGATCCTGAGCTTATGCTCGGGCGCGACGCGGGCGTAGATCGACGTCCGGCGGACCAGTGCGCCGAGCTCGTCGTCGGTCATCGCGCCGATTTGGTGGCCGGTAGCCACCGCGCCCGTGCGATCCATGCCGAGTTCGGCCGCGATCGCGCGCGCCGTCGCCGGGTGATCTCCCGTTATCATGATCGGCCGGATACCGGCGCGATGGGCGGCCTCCACAGCGGCGCGCGCTTCGTCTCGCGGCGGATCCATGATCCCGACCAACCCCAGAAAGACGAGATCGCGCTCGATGTCCGCAGCTCCGGCGGGCACGCAGGCGTCGGCGATCGATCGCCTCGCCAGTCCCAACGGCCTAAGGCCTTGCGCCGCGATTTCTTCCACGGCCTGCAGGATCTCGTCCCGTCGCGCGCGCTCCAGCCGGCCTACCCGGCCGCCTTTCCACTCGCCGGTGCAAAGCCCCAGAAGGACGTCGGGCGCCCCTTTGGTGAAGACGACAGCCGAGCCGTCCGTTTCTCGATGCACGGTGCTCATCAACTTGCGTTCCGACGAGAACGGAACCTCCGCGACCCGGGGCAGGCGCTTTTCGAGAATGTCCGCGTCCAACCCGGCTTTTCGCGCGGCAACGACAAGGGCGCCCTCGGTTGGGTCGCCCCGGATCATCCAGCGCCCATCGCCGGCGATGAGTGCGGCGTTGTTGGCGCGCCCGCCCGCGATTAGCAGCGCCTCCACCTCTGCCTGCAGCGCGCCCGCCGGTGGTTGCCCGTCCTCGGTACGCACCTCGCCCGACGGCGCGTAGCCCGTGCCGGAGACGCGCGCGATGCCGCTCGCCGTGACCATCGTCCGGAGCGTCATCTCGTTGCGCGTCAGCGTTCCCGTCTTGTCGGTGGCGATGATGTCGGCGGACCCCAGACTTTCGACGGCGGCGAGCGTCCTGACGATGGCGTTCCGCCTCGCCATTCGCTGGACGCCGATCGAGAGGACCACCGTTACGATGGCCGGCAATCCCTCGGGCACGGCCGCGACGGCGAGGGCGACGCCGAGGATGAAGATCTGGAAGGTCGCCGCCATGCCGGACACGTCGCGGGTAAGATAAAGGGTGGCGATCATGATGGTGGCAATGAAGATCACGATCGCGCCCAGCCATTTGCCGACCCGGTCCAGCTCAAGCTGGAGCGGGGTGCGGGTATCCTTGGTGGCGGCAAGCAGCCCAGCGATGCGGCCGAATTCGGTGCGCTCCCCGGTCGCGGTAATGATCGCGCGTCCGTGACCGCCCGTGGCCGCAGTGCCGCTGAACAGCATGTCGACCCTGTCCGCGAGTTCGGCGGCGGCGGGAACGGGCTCGATGCTCTTTTCAACCGGAATGCTTTCGCCGGTCAGCGGCGCCTCGGCGACCTGCAGACCCGCCGATGCGATCAGCCTTGCGTCGGCGGCTATGGTTTCGCCCTCTTCGACAAGAAGAATATCGCCCGGCACGAGCTTTGTGGCCGGTATCTGCGTGGTCTCGCCGTCGCGCTTCACACTGGCATATTTGGCCGTCATCTGCCGCAACGCGGCCGCCGCCTGGTCCGCCCGCTCCTGCTGCACATAGCCCATCACGGCATTGAGGAGCACGATGGCAAGGATGGCGAAAGCCTCGAGTGGCGCGGGCGAATCGCGTTCGATCCACCAGAGCGCGCCCGAAATGCCGGCCGCGACGATCAGCAGAAGGACCAGGGAGTCGCTGAACTGGTTCAGGAGCTTCCGCAGGACCGATACGGGCTTACGTTCCTCAAGCGTATTGGGGCCATAAATATCCAGACGTCGTTCCGCCTCGCCGCTGCTCAGTCCAGCGGCGGCGTCAGAACCGAGCGCGGCGACCACCGCGTGCGCCGACAGGGCATGAGGAAGCCCATCGATAGTCGTTCCGCTCATGCGCTGGTGTCCTCCATCGTTCGCGCAGGTCAGTTAGGGGAGGCTGAGAGCGGTTCGTGCCCTGGCCGCGCAATCGGCGGGCGGGCCTTGCGCATCGACCCGCTGCCACCGGCCGAGATCACCGATATCGTAGCTGGCCTGCAATTGCACGGTGGCGCCATCCGCGTCCGACGCGTCATTGGTCCGCCCTGCTATGCGAGCCTGCAGCACCGACAACGGGGCCTCGAGCCACAGGCCGGCAAACGGAACATGTCTCGCCCTCGCCACATGCTCGATCGCCTCGCGTTCGGCCTGGGCGGCAAATACGGCGTCCGCGACCACCGCTTGTCCCTCATCGAGCACGATCCCGGCGAGTTGATCCATCTCGCGATAGACCTCTGCGCTCGCCTGAGGCGTATAGGTGGCCTTGGGAAGCGGCGCTTCGGGCTTCACGCCGGCAAGGCGTTTGCGCAAGACATCCGATCGCAGCACGCGCGCGCCGGGCGCGCGGCCCAGCGCATGCGCGACCGATCGGGCGATCGTCGACTTGCCCGTTCCCGACAGTCCGCCGAAGGCGACAAGCCGCGCGCCCGTTGGCGTGAGCAGAGCCTCCGCGAGGCGGAGATAGTCCCCCATTCGCTCGGCAATCCGTCTATCGGCGCCATGTGCGTCCTGGGCCGCCAGAACATGCGCCCTGATCGTCGCGCGAACCGACATGAACAGAGGCATCAGAGCGACGCCGGTTTCGTCTTGGGGCGAGAGATCGACATAGCGATTGAACAGGATGTTCGCCTCGGCCGGAAGGCCGCGGCTCCACAGGTCCATGACCACAAAGGCAAGATCGTAAAGGACGTCGGTCGTTGCCAGCCGCGCGTCGAACTCGAGACAGTCGAACAGGAGCGGCTGACCGTCGACGACGGCGATATTGCCAAGGTGCAGATCGCCATGGCCATGCCTGACGCGACCGCTGCCGGCTCGCGCGTCGAGCAACGATGCCAGACGCGCGGCTACCTCGTCCTGAGTATCGATCAGGCGAGCGCCCGCTGCGGGGGAGATGATCTGCGGGTATCGTGCAAGGCTCTCCGCATTGCCTTTGATGACGTCCATCAGCCGGGCGTACCCCGACCCGTCGCAGCACACTTCGGCAGTCTCATGAAAAGCCGCTATCCGCTCGGCGAGCGCCGCGATCAGCCTTTCGGTAAGAAGGCCGTCACGAGCGACATGTTCGACCAGCGCATCATCAGGGAAGCGGCGCATTTCCAGCAGCCAGTCGACCACCTGCCCGCCGGCGCCGATGTGGAAAGCGCCCGATGCATCCCGGCACAGCGGTTGGACGGCAATGTAGAGATCCGGCGCGGTCCTGCGGTTCAGCGCGAGCTCAGCCTCGAGCGCGGCGCGGCGCCGTTCCACCGTCGAGAAATCCAGATATCCGAGATTGACCGCGCGCTTGAGCTTACAGGCACGATCTCCGGCCAGGAAAATATGCGCCGCATGCGTATCGATGCGGCGCGCCCGTTCGCCGGCGCAAAGCGCGCCCTCGGATTCGAGAAAGGCGACGGAACCAGCCTGGCACTCCGCAGATCGGGCCGGTTCCGTCGCGTGGTTCATGCAATCATCATCCCTTGCCGATTTCGATCTTGCGGCTCCGCGCCGGGACATTCTCATCCTTCGCCAGCGTTACATTGAGAATACCATCCTTGAATTGCGCGGTGATGGCCTGATGATCGACATCGGCCGGGAGCGGGATCTGCCGCCGGAACGAGCCGTAGCGACGTTCGCTGATCAGCACACCCTTTTCTTCCTGCTCACGGCTCTCCTTCTTCTCGCCCGTGATGGTCAAAACATCACCGGCGACGCTGACGTCGATATCCTGCTCGGTAAGTCCCGGAAGCTCGGCCGTGAGCTTGTAGCTTTTCCCGTCTTCCACCAGTTCCACCGCCGGAACGGGCGCGGATGGCGACAGCCTGCCGAAATTGAAGAGGCTCGTGGCGGGCTGCCCGAAGCTGTCGAACAGCTGGTCGATCTCCGAGCGCAGCCAATCCATGGGCGCGCCGAACGGCGAAGCGGTCCGGACCGGGGCCGACGGTGCCGCTTTCCGGGTGGGAAGAGAAGTTGGTTCGTTCATGGCACATCTCCTTCGAAGCCGGCCGCGAGCGCTCGCACCAAGGCGCCTCGTCCGGCCGGCAGCCGGCACGGAAGCGACTCCGCCGATGCGAGCGCTCGGGCAGTCGGAATTCTATGGCGCCTCGCGGCCGGCTCCATCAGGAAGTTTACGAAGGCGGCATTTTTCAAGACACGTTGATCGGGGAATTGACGCCTCCGACATTGGGACGTTTGCGGATATGCTTTGTCTTCTCAGCACGCGAAGCAGGACGGATATCGGGGCAGAAATTGTCGGCGATGCGACCTAAGCGTGAATACAAGCAAAGCCTGTATCGCCCGATCGTCATCACCGTCGCGGTTGTAGAAGGGGGGAAATCTCGTGAAGAGTCCGGATGTGGAAACCGAGACGTCACCCGGTTCCAGCGCTTCCTCCGATCATATGCATCGGGGCGAAAGGAGGAACCGCTCCTTTGACCTCAACAGCTATCTCGCCGACCTCGGATCGGTGCTGCGCGCGCAATGGGCGTCGCGGTGCGACATCCAGATCGAGACCGCGCAGGACAAGGCGGTTGCAAGGCTGGACCGGCCATGCCTCGACGCCGCAATCCGGGACCTTCTGGAAGACGTCTGGCGGGCGGCCTCCGCGCCGCAGCGCCTCCTTCTCGCCACACGAAA
Source organism: Erythrobacter sp. (assembly GCA_002695185.1). Next base: position 26,867 of record NZOF01000041.1, on the reverse strand, counting down.
AACCGGCCGGCGGGTCTGGGTCGTCATCACCGAAGCGGAGCGGGATTGGCTTGCTCCCCTTAGCGACGGAATTCCTTCCGGTATTGCCGGCCCAGCCGCGGAGGATGCAGGCGGACCGCATGTGGCCCGATTAAGGAAGGAGGCTCACGCGCAGCTATACTGGCGTGACGACGAACCGGGTAACCATATGGCCGCTTTGGCTCTTCCCTTGACCCTATCGCTCGGCTCGGGTGTCCCAGCCGCCTCGGAGGGCGCGGCCGCGGCGATCGCGGCGAGGCAGACAGCCAAGCGTAAGCATCGGTCGATCCCGCCCCGGGAGCGCCGGACGTAAGGCAACCACAAAGCACAAGAGCTTCTATCTCATTCCAACGCTCGCGAAAGGATGGACCATGGGCACACAACCTGGCGCTCCCGAACCCGATATTATTCAGCCGCAAGCGCCCCCCGAATGGCCAGCTGCGCCGCAGCCCAATGAGGAGCCTGTGCCCGAAGATCCGACCATCCCGCCGGACCAGCCAGATATCGATCGTCCCGGTGAAACGCCGCCCGAGCTGCCGCCGGGGCTGTGAGGTCATAGCAACGACATTGCAGCCCCGATGCCGATCGAGGAGGCGAACACCGAGGCGATGAGCGGCGCTGCCGCCTTCCAGCCCCGGTGGCTCGGGCCGGCGAGGCTGAAGGCAAGGATGGCCTTGAATGCCGTATTGGCAAGGACGGGAACCGCCAGCACGAATCCGGCCGTCTCGGCATCGAGCGTGCCCTGCGGCAAGCCGGCCAAGGTGAGAATCGCGGCATCGACGTCCATCAGCCCCGTCAGCCCAAGCGCCACGACGATCCCACCGTCGCCAAAGCGTGCGAGCGCCCAGCGCGCTACCACCGCCATGACGGCGACAAGGCCGGCGAGAACGACCGCCGGGCGGAAATCGAGCGGATTGCCGAGCGAGACTTCAGCAACCGGCGCCGTTCGTCCCGACCGCAGCGCGAGCAAGGTCGTGAGGGATCCGACCGCCAGCGCCGGAATCATGGCGATGCCGAGCGAGCGGGCCGCGTGGGGAACCAGCGCGATCGCCAGGATCTGCACGCGCACGAACATCACGAGGGAGGCAAGCGCGATTCCGGCGATCAGCGGCCCCGACGGCCCGTCACCGCTGCGCAGCCGACGGGCATAGGCCACGGTCACGGCCGTCGACGAGACAAGAGCGCCGCACAGCGCCGTCACCATGATTCCGCGCTCGGGTCCAAGGCGACGCGAGGCGACATATCCGACAAACGACAGCCCCAGCACGACCACGACCACCATCCAGATCTGGCGCGGGTTCCAGGCATCGTAGGGACCATAGGTCGCGTCGGGCAGCAGCGGGAGGACGACGAGCGCGACGAGCGCGAAACGGGCGATCGATTCGACTTCCGTCTCCGTCATGCCTTTCAGCATCGCGTGGGCGCGCTCGCGCGCCGACAGGATCAGCGTTATGACGGCCGCCGCCGCCAGGGCCTCCGTCACCTGCCCTTTTGCCGCCAGGACGCCGAGCGCCAGAGTGATGATCGCGACCAACGTGTTCGTGACCGAGAGACTAGCCTGGCGCTGCAGCGTGCTGCCGTATCCCAAGACCAGGCTCGCGAGCACCGCGAAGCAAACCGCTGCCGCGATCAAATCCGGGAGGAGACCGGCAAGGCCCCCCGCCAGGCCAAGCAGCGCGAAGGTCCGAAGACCGCTGACGCGGCTCCCATCCGAGGCGTCCCGCTGACGCCATCCCCGCTCGATGCCGATCAGCATGCCGACCGCGAGGGCGGCGGATAGTCCTCGGATCACCGAGGAATCAAGCCCTATCATGTGCTCAAAACCCACCCGCGTGAGGTGGACGAGACTTTGACGAGTCCGGCGTGACTGAAGAGATCCGTCCCATACTTACTTCGCGCAACCAGCTTCCTGTCTGCCCCTATTGCTTGGCCTTCTGTTTTCGATCTGGCCCTGTCCCATGGCCATTCGTAGCGACGTGTCCAATTGAAGGAAAGCGACAGCGTTGCGGTGGTCGCATCGTTGCGGTGTTGCTATGGTTGGGCGAGGAGCGTCGGCGGGGCAGGGCATCTTGCGTGTGATGACTGAAAATTTGGAAGCCTTGCGCAAGCGGGCGAGGCAGGGCCGCAGCACGGCCGGCAGCATGACGGCTGCGCGCCGTTCGGTTTGGCCGTGCGGCGCGGAGCGCAAAGCGGCGGTTTTGCCATGACCACCGACCAGTGCAGGCTGCTGATCGACGGCGTCAGGGACTATGCGATCTACATGGTCGATCCGAACGGGGAAGTGCTCGTCTGGAACGAGGGCGCCAGACGGCTCATGGGCTGGTCCGAGAGCGAAGCGCTAGGTCAATCGGAGGCGATCATCTACCCCGCCGACGCCGTCAAGCTCGACCGCCCGGCGGCCGACCTGGCCGTTGCGCGGGCGCAGGGCAATCTCGAACGCGACGATTGGCGGGTCCGCAAGGACGGCAGCGAATTCCTAGCACATATCTCGACGACCGCGCTTCACGGTCCCGCGGGCGTACTGCGGGGCTTTGCCGTCGTCGTTCGCGACATAACCGATCAACGCGCCAATGATGTAGCACTCAGGACCAGCGAAAATCACTTGCGCTCGATCCTCTCGACGGTTCCCGACGCCATGATCGTGATCGACGACCACGGGATCATCCGGTCTTTCAGCGCGGCTGCGGAGCGGCTGTTCGGCTACGATCAGGCTCATGTCGTCGGCTCGAACGTCAGCATCCTCATGCCCTCGCCGGATCGCGAGCGGCACGACGGCTATATCGAGCGCTATCTCCAGACCGGGGAAAGACGCATCATCGGCATCGGCCGGGTGGTCTTCGCGCAGCGCAAGGACGGTTCGACCTTCCCCATGGAACTGTCGGTGGGCGAGGCGACCGGTGAGGGGCAGCGCCTGTTCACCGGTTTCATCCGCGACCTCACCGATCGGCAAAGAACGCAGGAGAAGCTCGAGGAACTGCAATCCGAGCTCATCCATGTCGCGCGGGTGAGCGCCATGGGAACGATGGCTTCGACGCTCGCGCATGAGCTCAATCAGCCGATCACCGCGGTCGCCAACTATGTTGAGGCAGTGCGCGATCTACTCGAGAATTTCGACGCCGAGGACGTCCCGATGATACGCGACGCGCTCCAGGATGCCGCCGGCGAGGCCATGCGGGCAGGCCATATCGTCCGCCGGTTGCGGGATTTCGTGGCGAGAGGCGAAGTTGAGAAGACGGTCGAGAAGCTGCCGCTGCTCATCAACGAAGCCGCCGCGTTCGGCCTGATGGGCACGAGCGAGAAGTCGATAGAGGCCAGGTTCGACATCGACCATGATGCGGCCGACGTTCTCGTGGACAAGATCCAGATCCAGCAGGTGTTGGTCAACCTGATCCGCAACGCCGTGGAAGCCATGGGCGACAGTGACGAGCGGGTGCTGAGCGTCAGCACGGGAGCCGATCAGCCCGGATTTGTTCGCGTGACGGTGGCCGATACCGGTCCCGGTGTGGTTCCCGACGTGGCTACCCAGCTCTTCAGGGCGTTCGTCAGCACGAAGAGCGAGGGCATGGGCCTCGGCCTTTCCATCTGCCGCACCATCGTCGAAGCCAATGGGGGCAGAATCTGGATGGAGCCCCGCTCCGGCGGGGGTACTCGTTTCAATTTCACTTTGGTAAGAGTGGAGCCGGAGAAGTTGGATGGACAATAAGAGACTGATACATGTAGTTGACGATGAAGACGCCATCCGGCGTTCGGCGGGTTTCATGCTCAAGACTTCTGGCTTTGCGGTGTCGACCTGGACCTCGGGCGTCGAGTTCTTGAAGAACGTGAAGAATGTCGAGACCGGCTGTATCCTTCTCGACGTGCGGATGCCCGAAATGGACGGGCTTGAGGTGCAGCAAAGGCTCAGCGAACGCGGCGTGGCCATGCCCGTCGTTGTGCTGACCGGTCATGGCGATGTCTCCATCGCCGTGCGCGCGATGAAGGCCGGCGCGGTGGACTTTATCGAGAAGCCGTTCGAAAAGGCCGTGCTGCTGAGCGCCATTGAGGCCGCGTTCGAAAAGATAACCGACGCCGAAGGACGCGCCAGCCGGGCTGCAGACGCCGCCGTGCTGATTGCAGCACTTACCTCGCGCGAGCAGGATGTTCTCAAAGGGCTGGCTCAGGGTCTTCCGAACAAGACCATCGCCTATGATCTCGGCATCTCGCCGCGCACGGTGGAGGTGCACCGCGCCAATCTCATGACCAAACTTAACGTCAGGAGCCTGTCCGAAGCACTGCGCATCGCCTTCGCGGCGGGGGTCAATGGCTAGCATCGGGACCATTACGTAGCGACCGGTTCGCGGATTGGTGACATCGCCGACCAACCAGCAATGACGCTGCATGTGGTGATGTTTCATGGCCGGCAAGATCAAACCATGTACCGCTCAGGAGCGACCCAGGTTGCTGCTGGTGGAAGACGACGCTGGCGTCCGGCGTTCGCTTCAACTGCTCCTGCAAGCCAAGGGCTTCGACGTACGTGCCTATGCCGCCGGTGCCGCTCTTCTGGCCGATCCCTTGGCGGACAAGGCCTGTTGCATCGTGGCCGACTATAATATGGACGATCTCGACGGGCTGGACGTCCTGTCCGGTCTACGGTCCCGCGGATGGGCTGGTCCAGCCATTCTGATCACCGCCTTCCCTTCGCCACAACTCGCGAAAGCCGCTGCGGACGCGGGTTACAGCATAGTTCTGGACAAGCCGTTTCGCGAACATGTGCTGATTGACACGCTGACCAAGCTGGTCGGCCCGGTCGCGCAAAGCGTGACATGAGCTCAAGCCGTCATTTGACAGGCGAGGGCGTGCTGCCCGCCCAACTGATCGGCATTGGTCCTGAAAGCCGGTTTGAGACCGCCCGACAGGTTCGGAACGACCGCATCGCGTGGCGGGATTGCTACCCTAGCTTCGCCGCCTTTCGGAGTGCCGGCTTGACCCAGGCGCCTTGCCTCCTCTTGCTCGATGCGGACGAGGCGGACGCCGCGTTGATGCAGTCGCTGGCCGACAACGACGATCTGGTGCGTGTCGCTCCGCTGCTCGTGCAGTTCAGCAGGGCTGACGTGCGAGGGGTCGTCGCCGCGATGCAGCGCGGTGTGGTCGACATCCTCGTCAAGCCCTATACGGCAGCGCGGCTGGTCCAAGTGCTGTTGGAAGCGCTCGCACCCCGGCCGCGTTCGGCCAAGCGTGCTGCGACACGTCACTAATCCCAAGTGCTGGATTGAGCGGTGGGTGCGCTCGCCGCTAGGCACGTGCGCTCGTTCGCTATCGGCGGATATCGCGCAGGAGGCACATCACGCGACGCACCTCATCCAAGCATATTGGATTCCCGTCCGCGACCCACCGCGACAAGATCCAGATTCTACCGAATTGGAGACGGTCGCGCGGTGACATTGATTCCGATCAAATCGGCGGATCAGCCGGTTATCTAAGCTCTCCATCGAGTGCATCTCGTCCGAGGACCGGGGAGGGCAGCAGCAGAGGAGTTGGCATGGCGACCAGCGTGATCGAACAGAAGCAGACGCCGTTTGAGATGGTCGGCGGCGCCGCCGTCGTCCGCCAGGTCGTGGAGCGCTTCTACGCTCTGATGGAGAGCGATGCCGCGTACGCGGCGCTGCGGATGCTCCATGCCGAAGACCTCGCGCCGATGCGCGCTTCACTGGCAGGTTTCCTCAACGCCTGGCTCGGCGGACCCCGCGACTGGTTTGCCGAACATCCCGGCGTCTGCGTGATGTCTGCGCATGCGAAAATGCCGATTGACCAAGAAACCGCGGATCAATGGATAGACGCGATGCGGCGCGCGGTCGCCGAGGCTCCGATCAATCCAGGCCTGGGCGCGCGCATGGTCGAGGCGCTCTCCGGGATGGCGCAAGCGATGGCAGGACGGCCGGCTAGCGGCGGGTGAGATTGTCCGCGATAGAGACGTAGCCCATGACGACCGCGAACGTGGCAAAGGCGCCGAGCACCAGATAGACGAAATGTTGACCGAAGAAGCCGAGCATATGAGTCTCCATGATCGCAAGCCGTGCTTCGACCCTCGGGCTTCTCTTCATCCATCACTTTGATCGAAATCAAATTCGCGCGGCCGCGGCTGCGCTCCGTCACGCTCGACCGCGCGGGCATATCTGATCGCTCTCGGCCAGGACGGTGACGGTGTGATGCGCGATCATCTGCTCCTCGTTCGTCGCAATGACGAGGACTTTCACCCTGCTGTCTGCGGCGCTGATGACCTGACGGTTCGAAGCATTCGCGTCGGCGTCATTCGAACGCCGAGCCACTCAAGCTGCCTGCCCATGCGTCCGCGCACCTCCGCATGGTTTTCGCCGATCCCTGCGGTGAAGACCAGCCCGTCGATCCCACCGAGCGAGGCCGTGAGGGCGCCGATTTCACGCAATTCATGCAGATAAAGAGTTCGATCGCCTCTTGCGCCGCAGCGCTGCCATCGGCCGAGAGAACGCGCATGTCGCTCGATATCCCGGACACGCCAAGCAGGCCCGACTGGCGGTAGAGAAGCTGTTCGACCTCAGCGAGGCTCATGCCGAGCCGGCTTTGCAGGTGAAGGACGAGCCCCGGGTCGAGCGTCCCGCAGCGCGTTCCCATCATCAGGCCGTCAAGCGCAGTGAAGCCCATTGTCGTGTCGATCGCATCGCGCACAGGATCGACCCATTTCTTTACCTGCTTTACGCATTCGGGGCCGCGCTTCGATCTCTTCGGTGGTTGCAGTCGCGAGGCAGTCCGCTTGCTAGATGCGGGAGCTGGCAGCACTTAACGAACGAGGGCCAATCCGATCCTGAACCGTGACGTGCGACGGTCATAATCGAGCAGGTTCTCACCATAGCCTACAAAGCTCTGACCGAAGAGATAGAAATCTGGTCCCCCTCCCAGCAGCCTGGCAAGCGGATAGGAGAGATCGGCGGCAATAGCGCCCTTGCCGCTGGAAAAATTGAAACGGGTGGAGGTGGAGAGACGCAGCCCTTCAGCCTCCCCAACCTCTATAAACAGGGATGTATTGCCACGATAGCGGTGGATGTCGGGATTTTCGGACTTGTCGCCGACGAAGAACGACAATCGGGGCGCGATCGACAATTGGTAACCATCCCCGAGCGGAATCGCCGCCATGGGAGCGACATAGATGCTGTTGATGCTGCGGGACGCCGGTCCGTCCCGCCCGTTCGATTCATGCCGTATGCCGCCTTGGCCGCTTATAGCGGTGCCGCTGGAAAAGGTCGCCGAGGGGGTCAGATAAAGGAGCTCGGGCTGATAATCGATGTTGCGAAAGGGTGACGAATCCGCACCCAAATCCCAGAACATCCGCTGTGAATATGCAAAATGGAGGCCGTCCCGCCATGAACGGGGAAGGCCCTCCGCCTGCCTGCTGCCGAAAAGCTGGTATTTGAAACTGATCTGAATGCGCGCTTCGCTGTTCGTGCCGGGGCCGTAGGCGGCGTAGATCGGTTCATAGGCGGAAAGATTGGCGAGGAAGGCGTTGCCTGCCGCTCGGTCGGACGGCGGGGTTGCGGCGCTCTGCTCAGAGCTGGCTTCAACAGGAGGTCGGGCAATGGCTTGCGTGCTCTGGCTGTACTCAAGCGCGGGTTGAAGCGCTATGCGAACCGCCGCACTGTTCCATGCTGGAATGGAGATGGTCGCGCCATCAAAGGACGTTTCGGGGGTTGCCGTTATCTCGTAGGCTGCGGGAACAAACCCACTTGGCGCCACGGTGACGTTGGCCGGTGTCGTGGCCGCCCGGCTGAGCCAGATTGTGTGCGGCGCGTTTGCCTGCTCGACACGCGCCTGGATACGGTTGGGGAGGGCCACCGACTGCGGCTCCGTGCCGCCGTTGAGCAGGCGCAGTTCGATCAGAATGGCGCCGTCTATCTCCGACCGGCCCGCATGGCCGATCAGGATTTCTACAGGCCGCGCAGCGCTTGCGGCATTCGGCAGGGAGGCTGCACAGCCGGCGACTGCGAGGAAGATGAGTCGGCTCATGCGAGAAGATGCTGGCCGCTGTCGACCGGAATGACTGTGCCGGTAATCCGTTTCGCTGCGTCGCTCACCAAAAAACGCTGCCAGGGCTCCGACATCCTTTGTCTCGACCAGTTGCCGTCGGGGTACGCTGCTCGCCGCCTGTTCAAGCAGTTCGTCGAAGCGATCGATGCCACTGGCTGCGCGCGTGGCGATCGGCCCCGGCGAGATGGCGTGCGCACGGATGGCCTTGGGGCCGAGCTCGGCTGCCACATAGCGTGTCGCGCTTTCCAGCGCGGCCTTCACGGGTCCCATGAGATTATAATGTTCGACCACGCGTTCCGAGCCGTAGAAGGTAACGCAGAGCAGGCAGCCGCCCTGTGTCATCAGCGGCTCGGCGAGCTTCGCCATGCGCAGGAAGCTATGGCAGGAAACGTCCATGGCCGTCGCAAATCCTTCGGCCGAACTGTCCACCACCCGGCCGTGTAGATCCTCGCGTGGGGCAAAAGCGATGGAATGGAGGAGGAAATCGAGGCCGCCCCAGCGTGTGGAAACCTCGCCAAACAGTGCCTCTAGCTGCCCCGGTTCGCGCACATCGCACGGCGCGGTCCATTCGACGCCGAGCCGGTTGGTCACAGGGGTGACCCAGTCCCTCGCCCTGTCGTTGAGATAAGTCGCGGCCAGTCTCGCCCCACATTGCGCGAACGCCTCCGCGCATCCGGCTGCGATGCTGTGTCCGTTGGCGATCCCGATGACAAGACCAAGCTTGCCGCGAAGATCGACGAGCGGCGTCATGGGCGGGGTCCGAACAGGGTGGTGATGGTGTGACTGGCGATCATGCGTTCCTCATCGGTGGGGATGATCCGAACTTTCAGCCGGCTGTCGGGAAAGCTGATAAGAGCGGCGTTGGCGGCATTGGCCAGTTCGTCCATTTCGAGGCCGAGCCATTCCAAGCGACGGCAGATGCGACTGCGGACATCGGCATGATTCTCGCCGATGCCAGCAGTGAAGACGATACCATCCAGCCCGCCCAGGGAGGTGGCCAAGGCGACAATCTCGCGCGCTGCGCGCCAGGCGAACAGATCGATAGCCTCCTGCGCTTCAGGACGGTCGCTTTGCGACAGCGAACGCATGTCGCTGGAGATTCCGGACACGCCCAGCAACCCGGATCGGTTGTAGAGCAGCGTCTCGACTTCCTTGGCGCTCATGCCCATCTGGAGTTGCAGATGAAGTACGACCCCCGGGTCGAGCGCACCGCAACGCGTGCCCATCATCAGGCCATCGAGCGCGGTGAAACCCATGGTCGTATCGACGCTTTTCCCGCCTGCCATCGCGCAGAGCGATGCGCCATTTCCCAGATGGGCGGCAACGATACGCCCCTTTGCCATATCCGGATCGACCTGCTCCAGTTGCCGGGCGATATATTCATAGGAGAGACCATGAAACCCGTAGCGCCTGATCCCCTCGTCATGGAGCGCGCGAGGGAGCGCGAAGCGGGAGGCGAGGGCAGGGCGGCTATGATGGAAGGCGGTATCGAAGCAGGCGATCTGGGGAAGGGCGGGCGCGATCGACCGGATTGCGCGGATCGCCGCCAGATTGTGCGGCTGATGCAAAGGCGCGAGCGGACAGAGCGCCTCCAGTTCGGCCAAGACAAAGTCGTCGACGAGGCAGGGGGTGGCGAAGTCGATGCCGCCATGCACGACCCGGTGGCCGATCGCGATCACCTCGTGGCCGGCAAGATGGCTGGCCGCCCATTCGAACAGCCAGGAGAGCAGGTCCGCATGGGTCAATGCCGCGCCGTCCTGGAACCAGTCTTTCTCGACAAGCGATACGCCTGACGCGTCGCGAATGCTGCATCGCGGATCGAGACCGATCCGCTCGATTTTGCCCGCGGCGCCAGGCTGCGGATTGCGGTCGCCGTCAAGCATGAACAGCCCGAACTTGATGCTCGACGATCCGGAATTGAGGCTGACGACGGCTCTCATCCGGGCGCCTTTTCCGCAAGGCCAGGCGCCGCCTTTGTGGCGGCGCGGGACAGAAGCACGGCGACGGCGCAGGAGGCAAGGCGGGTGCGCAGACTGTCCGCCCGGCTGGTAAGGATGATCGGCACACGGGCGCCCAGGACCACGCCAGCCGCGTCGGCACCGCCCAGGAAGGTCAGTTGCTTGGCGAGCATATTGCCTGCCTCAAGATCGGGAACAACCAGGACTTGCGCCTTGCCCGCCACCGGAGAGACGATGCCCTTCTCCCGCGCGGCAGCTTCGCTTATGGCATTGTCAAAGGCCAGGGGGCCATCCAGCAGGGCTCCGCTGATCTGTCCGCGATCAGCCATCTTGCAAAGCGCCGCTGCATCGAGCGTGGTCGGCATGGCTGGACTGACAGTTTCCACCGCTGACAGAATGGCGACCTTAGGCTCGGCGATCCCGATCACATGCGCCAGATCGACGGCATTGCGAATGATGTCGGCCTTCTCTTCGAGGGTCGGTGCGATGTTGATGGCTGCATCGGTGATGATGAGCGGCCCGGGATGGCCGGGCACGTCCATGATATAGGCATGGCTGATCCGGCGCTCGGTCCTCAGGCCACTGGCGCGCGACACCACTGCGCCCATCAGTTCGTCTGTATGCAGCGACCCCTTCATGAGGAGGACAGCCTCGCCCGATCGGACAAGCTCTACCGCTTTCGCCGCGGACTCGTGGCTGTGAGCGGCTCCAACCAGGCGAAAGGCGGATATGTCCTTGCCAGCCGCTTCAGCCGCCTGACGGACCCGCACTTCGGGGCCCACGAGAATGGGCTCGATCAGCCCGGCCTCGGCAGCTTCGACGGCAGCCGCGAGCGTCGCGGCCGTGCAGGGGTGAGCGATCGCGGTCCGTGCGGGCATACCTGCGACCGCGTCGATCAGGCGGCGATAGCCATCATGATCGGAGAGACGGATGTCAGGCAAAGCGATACGGGCGCGCCGAATCTTCTCTGTCGGCGCCTTGACCTCGGCTTCGCCGGAGATGACCGTTTCACCTTGCTGGTTCAGGCATGCGCAGTCGAGCACCAGCACATGACCGGCTTCGCGCTTTTCCCTGACCGTCACCGAGGCCGTAATCGTATCGCCGATCCCTACCGGCCGGCGGAAGCGCAGAGACTGGCCAAGATAGATGGTGCCCGGCCCGGGCAACTCGGTTCCCAATACCGCCGAGATCAGGCCGCCGCCCCACATGCCGTGGGCAATTACCCGACGGAAGGAGTCGGTCTCGGCAAATTCGGGGTCGAGATGCGCGGGGTTCACGTCTCCGGATACCAGCGCGAAAAGCTGGATATCCCGCTTGGACAGGGCCCGGGTCACGCTGGCCGTGTCGCCGACGTTGAGTTCGTCGAACGTGCGGTTCTCGATCATATCCTCGGCAGTCATGCCCTATTTCTCCTTCACGTAATGGCCGGGCGCGTCGCCGATGATGTTAAAACCTTTTTCTGGTGCGCCGATCAGCGGCGGCGCTATCGGCTCGCCGGAACGCTCATCCAGCCAGCGGCCCCATTCGAGCCACCAGGAGCCATCCTTGGCACTCGCCCGCTCCAGCCAATCGCTCGGATCATAGGACGGCCCGTCCGCCTCACGTTTGAGCACATGATAGCGGCGGTTCCTGCGCCCCGGTTCCGAGACGATGCCCGCATTGTGACCGCCGCTCGTCAGGGTGAAGGTAATTTCTGCGCCGGTCAGCAGGTGAATCTTGTGCACCGATTCCCACGGGGCGACATGGTCCCGTTCGGTTCCGACCACAAACATCGGTGAGCGGATCGCTGCCAGAGTGACCGTGCGATCTTCGACCTTGAACTTGCCCTCAGCGAGTTCGTCGTTGAGAAAGAGACGGGTCAGATACTCGCTGTGCATCGCGTAAGGCATGCGGGTGCCGTCGGCGTTCCATGCCATAAGGTCGATCATCGGTTCGCGCGTGCCCATGAGATAGGTCTCGAGCACGTGCGACCAAACCAAATCGTTGGAGCGCAGGATCTGGAAGGCGCCGCCCATCTGGCTGCTGTCCAGATAGCCTTTGCTCCACATCATGCTCTGAAGGATGTCGAGCTGCGCCTCGTCGATGAAGAGCCCGAGTTCCCCTGGCTCGCTGAATTCGGTCTGAGCGGCGAGCAGGGTGATGCTGGCCAGGCGCTCGTCGCCATCTCGAGCCATCGCTGCCGCCGCGATCGACAGCAGCGTTCCGCCCAGACAATAGCCTGCGGCGTGAACCTTTGAGGTGCCGGTGATCGCCGATATCGCGTCGAATGCGGCCATTGGGCCTAACCGGCGATAGCTGTCGAGGTTGAGATCGCGATCCTCGCTGACAGGATTATGCCAGGAGATCATGAAGACGGTGTAGCCCTGACCGGTCAGCCAACGGACCAGAGAGTTTTCAGGAGACAGGTCGAGAATATAATATTTCATGATCCAGGCCGGGACGATCAGAAGCGGCTCGGGGCGAACCTTTTCCGTCGTCGGCTCATATTGAATGAGCTCGATTAGCCGGTTGCGATAGACCACCTTCCCGGGCGCGGTCGCCACTGTCTTGCCCACGACAAAGGCCTCCGCGCCGACGGGCGGCTGACCGCGAAACTGGCGCTGCATGTCCTCGATCAGATGATTGAAACCGTCGACCAGGCACTGGCCGCCGGTTTCCAGGATACGACGCTGTAGCACCGGATTGGAGACCAGCCAGTTGGTGGGTGCGAACAGGTCGAGGATTTGCCGCGTCGAGAAGGCCATGATCTCTTCATGATGCTGGGAGACGCCCCCGATCCCCGTAGTTGCGGCATGCCACCATTGCTGGTTGAGAAGGAAAGACTGGGCGATGAGGTTATACGGGGGCTGCTTCCAGGCGGGATCGTCGAACCGGTGGTCCTGGGGCAGGGGCTGGATAGCGGGTTCGGCATCGGCATCCCGGCTGCTGCGGCCCGCATAGTCAAAAAGGCGCATGTATTTGCGCGCCATTTTTGCGCCGAGCTGAACCTGCTTCCCCGGAGACCGGGCCAGATGAATCGCCCAATCGGTTCCCGCCAGCAGCATGGTCGCCGGGGACAGGCCGAATGTCGTCTGGGCGACTGTCGCTCCCGCAGCGCGGTCGAGCGTCTGGACGATGCCGTCCAGCGGATCCATGCCGCTATATTGCCTGTCGCTCATTATGTGCGCTTCTCCGATAGAAATAGGCAAGTTGCATGACGATCGGCCCTTCCCTTCGGCCGGCCAACGGATGACCACCAGCCACCTGCGATCAGGCCGCCCACGCCGTTTGACTTATTTTCGGCCGAGATGAACTGGCACGGTGCGAGCTTGAAAGCCGACGACTTTGCGGCTTGAGGGCGCATCTGCACATTTTTTCTCGTCCGTCCGCACGTGGCGAGTCGCCACCGGCAATATCGCGGCACGAAGTCTACACCGATAGGTATATATACCGACTTTTCGAGCTGGGGTGCTTCCCTCGCAACAGGGCAATGCAAGGTGCCCGGCCGGAGAAGAACTGGAAGAATGTCGCGGGTGAAAGAGCCGAGGTATACCGGGTGACGGCCGGGAACCCGGCGCACTCGAATGTTTCTGTAACGCCGTCCAGCGGGTCTGGCGGCGGATATGCCCATGTTCAGCTCCCATCGGACATGTTTCCTCGGCGATCCCGACGAGATCGCGCATACCGTCTCCTGTGTCGCTCGCCCAAGCCGGCGTTCTGCATGGGCTGGGCGCTCACAATGAATAGGGGGGATATATCACCAATGGCTGAGCCTCCATGCCATAGCGTGGCATGTAAGGACAATTCCTCATATCGCAGCGCAGCATCGTAAAGGAAACTGCTCTTCCCTGACCACCATCTCAGGAAGGACCCGACCCATGAGTTATCCCCTCGATCAGATCACCGCCCTTGCCAGGGCCAATGGCGATCTTGTCCTCAAATTCGCCGAGATCGCCCGGACCGACGGCGAGAACTACGCCCAGATCGGCAGCAAGGCGGTGACCCTCTTCGTCGACCAGTTGAAGGAGTTCAAGCCGGGAACCGTTCCTGCCTTCAGGAGCGAAGCGGTCACGAGCCTGCTCAACGAGGTGGAAAAGAGCCGCGAGGCGTCGGTGGGCAAGCTCAAGGCCGCTATCGGCGAATGGCAGGTTAGCTGGAAAGACCTGCTCTCGCAGGCGACCGATCAGCAGGAACTGACCGATTCCGTCCAGGCGTGGTTCCAGCTTGTGACCAAGCCCGCATCTGTGGCCGAGCCCGAGCAGGCGCAGGTGCCTGCGGCACCGGTTCCCGCACCTGCGAAAGCTTCCGCAACGGCCTGAGGGTTGCAGCTCAGCGCGAACAACGGCTCCCGCCCGGCCCCGGGCGGGAGCCGCCTATTTGAACACCGAACAAGGGGCAGTGCACGACGACATGGCCGTTCCAAAGATCATAGAAGCCAGTAACCGAGGGCCAGCGGTAAGCCCAGCGGTAAGCGCAGCCTGCCTCGCCGCGTCCATGCTGCTGGTCGGCTGTTCGTTCGCGCCGGCGCACGTCCGCCCGCCGCAGCCCATTCCGCAAATCTATGTCGCATCGGCGTCGGGCTCGCCGTCGATCGCCAAGGTTGGCTGGTATGATTTCTTCCGCGAGGCGCAGCTTCGCGCGCTGATCGCTGCGGCGCTGGAGAACAACCGCGATATCCGGATCGCGTCCGGGCGCGTCGCGGAGGCGCGGGCGGCATGGCGGATCCAGGGATCGGCGCTCTACCCCCAGCTCGATGCCGTGGCGACCGGAACGCGAGGACGAACCCCGGCTGATCTGTCGGTGACGGGTCAAGCCGTCACCGGCAACCAGATCTACGCACAGCTGAGCGCCGGCTGGGAGATCGACTTCTGGGGAAGACTGCGCAATCTCAACGAGGCGACGCGGGCGCAATATCTGGCGACGGAGGAAGCGCGGCGCGCGGTCGCGACCGACCTTATCGCTCAGGTCGCCGACGGCTATCTGCTCGAGCGCGAATATGAGGAGCGCGCAGAGTTGGCGGTCCGCACGATCAAGACTCGCGAGGAGTCGCTCCGGATCCTGCGGCGGCGCTACGAGGTGGGTTCGGGCTCGAAGCTCGAGATGACGCAGGCGCAGACTCTGCTGGCGCAGGCGAAGACGGCGCTGCAGGCGCTCGATCAGGATCGCGAGGTTAATCGCAACGCCTTGGCGCTGCTGGTAGGTCGCCCTGTCGACATCTCGCCCGGGCCGCTCGGCCTTGCGGAAGCCGCGGCGGAGGTGACGCTTCCCGCTGGCCTGCCGTCGGAGCTTCTCGCCAACCGGCCCGATATCGTGGCGGCGGAATATTCCCTGCGGGCCGCCTATGCGAATATCGGCGCCGCGCGCGCAGCCTTCTTTCCCACTATCAGCCTGACCGGCGCCTTCGGGACCGCAAGCAGCGAACTGGATGGTCTGTTCAAGGATGGAAGCCTCTCCTGGAACTTCACGCCGACCATCAGCTTGCCCTTGTTCAATGCCGGACGCCTCGCGGCCAGTCTCGACTTGGCAAAAGCCCGTCAGGTGATTGCGGTCGCGGATTACGAAAGGACCGTGCAGGCAGCGTTTCGCGACGTCTCGGACGCGCTGGTCCGCCGCCGGCAACTCGGCCTCCAGATCGAAACGACGCGCACGATGCTCGCCGCGCTCCGGGAACGCGCGCGGCTTGCTCAACTGCGGTTCGACAATGGCCGCTCGGCCTATCTCGAGGTGCTCGACGCGCAGCGCGATCTATTCGACACCGAACAGACGCTTGTCCAGCTCCGGCGCGCCGAGTTGGCGAGCGCCGTCGCCCTCTATGCAGCGCTGGGCGGGGGTTTCGTCCAGAATCCAGCTTTCGACATCAATGCAGCTGAACCCGGGAACCCAGTACCATGACGACGCCCCAAAAGAAGTGGTTCATCAGGGGCGGCATTGCCATGGCAATTGTTGCCGTGGCCCTCGTCCTGTGGCTGCTGCTCAGGCCTGCCGGCCTTCCGGACGGCATCATTGGCGGCAACGGGCGGATCGAGGCAGTCGAGATCGACGTCTCCGCCAAGACCCCAGGGCGGATCCGCGACATTGTCGCCGATGAAGGCGATTTCGTGAAGGCGGGCCAGGTCGTCGCGCATATGGACACCGATGTCCTCAGCGCCCAGCGCTCCGAGGCGCAGGCCCAGCTCGCCCAGGCGCTCAACGCGATCCAGACCGCGCAAAGCCAGGTGTCGCAGCGCCAGAGCGAGCGCGCCGCCGCACTCGCTGCGATGCGGCAGCGGGAGGCGGAGCTGAGCGTCGCGCGCAAGAGGCTCGCCCGTTCGGAGACGCTTGCACGCGAGGGTGCGACCGCCGTGCAGGAGCGCGACGACGATCAGGCGCAGGTCGAAGGCGCGACCGCAGCGGTCGAGGCGGCGCGCGCGCAGCTGGCCGCCGTTGACGCGGCCATCGGCACTGCCCGCAGCCAGGTGACCGGCGCGCGCTCGAACGTTGACGCGGCCCGCGCGACAATCGAGCGGATCGAGGCCGACATCCGCGACAGCGATCTGCGGGCGCCGGTGGGCGGAAGAGTTCAGTATCGCGTGGCCCAGCCTGGCGAGGTCGTCGCCGGCGGCGGACGGGTGCTCAACGTCGTCAACCTCGGCGATGTCTACATGACCTTCTTCCTGCCCGAGACGGTGGCGGGACGAGTGGCGCTGGGAAGCGACGTGCGGATCGTGCTCGATGCCGCGCCAGACTTCGTGATCCCCGCCAAGGTGTCGTTCGTCGCCGACGTCGCGCAGTTCACGCCCAAGACGGTCGAGACAGAGAGCGAGCGGCAGAAACTGATGTTCCGGGTCAAGGCACGCATCGATCCCGCCCTGCTCAACCGCCATATCCGCCAGGTGAAGACCGGATTGCCCGGCATGGCCTATGTCCGGATCAGCCGGGATGCCGAGTGGCCGGCGAAGCTGACCGTCAACACGCCGCAATGAGCGAGGTTGTCCAGCTGGAGATCCCGCCAGCCAGGCCGGCGCCGGCGGCGCGCCTTGCCGGCGTCGATCTGCACTATGGAAAAAGCCGGGCGCTTAGCGGCGTCGATCTCGAAATTCCCGCCGGGCGCATGGTCGCATTGATCGGTCCGGACGGCGTCGGCAAGTCGAGCCTGATCTCGCTGATCGCTGGCGCGCGCGTTATCCAGTCGGGCACGGTGGAGGTGCTGGGCGGCGACATGGCGGACCGGCGCTACCGCGAGGCGGTCTGTCCACGTATCGCCTATATGCCGCAGGGGCTCGGCAAGAACCTCTATCCAACGCTCTCGGTCTTCGAGAATCTGGAGTTTTTCGGCCGCTTGTTCGGGCAGGACGCGGCCGAGCGCGAGCGCCGGATCGGCGACCTGCTCGACAGCACCGGCCTGTCGCTCTTTCGCGACCGGCCGGCGGGCAAGCTGTCCGGGGGCATGAAGCAGAAGCTCGGGCTGTGCTGCGCCCTCATCCACGATCCCGACTTCCTGCTGCTCGACGAGCCGACCACCGGCGTCGATCCGCTGTCGCGCGCGCAGTTCTGGGACCTGATCGACCGCATCCGCGGTGACCGGCCGGGGATGAGCGTGCTGGTTGCCACCGCCTACATGGAGGAGGCCGCGCGGTTCGAGTGGCTGGTGGCGATGGATGCGGGCCAGATCCTCGCGAGCGGGACACCAGCCGACTTTTACGCGCGCACCGGCGCGGACGGGCTGGAACAGGCTTTCATCGCATTGCTGCCCGAGGAACGGCGGCGAGGGCACAGGTCGGTGACCATTCCGCCCCGCAGGGGCGGAACGGATGCAGAGATCGCGATCGAAGCCAAAGGGCTGACGATGCGGTTTGGCGACTTCACTGCGGTCGACCATGTCGACTTCCGCATTGAGCGCGGCGAGATCTTCGGTTTCCTGGGATCGAATGGCTGCGGCAAATCCACGACCATGAAAATGCTCACGGGCCTGTTGGCCGCCAGTGAAGGCGAGGCCTGGCTGTTCGGCAAGCAGGTCGACAGCCGCGACATCGAAACCCGCCGTCGGGTCGGCTATATGAGCCAGGCCTTTTCGCTCTATTCGGAACTCACCGTCAGGCAGAATCTGGAGCTGCACGCCAAGCTGTTCCATGTCGACTCGGCGGAAATCCCCGCCCGTGTCGATGAGATGGCCACCCGTTTCGGCCTTTCGGACATCATGCACACGTTTCCCGACGCATTGCCGCTCGGACAGCGCCAACGCCTCAGCCTCGCGGTGGCGATGATCCACAGGCCGGAGATGCTGATTCTCGACGAGCCGACGTCCGGCGTCGATCCGATCGCGCGCGACCAGTTTTGGCAGATGATGATCGACCTGTCCCGCAACGACAGGGTGACGATCTTCATATCCACCCATTTCATGAACGAAGCCGAACGCTGCGACCGCATCTCACTGATGCACGCGGGCAAGGTGCTGATCAGTGATACGCCGGCCAATATCGTCGAGCAGCGCGGCAGCGCGACGTTGGACGAGGCATTCATCGCCTATCTTGAGGACGCCGCTGGCGAGACCGGCAAAGGCGATAGGACGAACGCCAGGGCCGCGCCAGCCTCGCCTTCCCCATCCGCAGAGCGGAGCGAGGCGGCAAGCCGCTTCTCCCATGTCTTCAGTCGCCGGCGGATGCTGAGCTATTCCCGGCGCGAGGCGCTAGAGCTGCGCCGCGATCCGATCCGCGCCACCCTGGCGCTGCTGGGCAGCGTCATTCTGATGTTCATCATGGGCTATGGCATCAGCATGGATGTCGAGAACCTGCCGTTCGCCGTGCTCGATCGCGACAGCACCACGACCAGCCAGAATTATGCGCTGAACCTCGCCGGGTCCCGCTACTTCATCGAACACCCGCCGATCACCGATTACGCCCAGCTCGACCGGCGCATGCGGAAAGGCGAGCTGAGCGTTGCGATCGAGATTCCACCGGCTTTCGCGCGCGACCTGCGTCGCGGCGACCCGGTCCAGATCGGCGTGTGGATCGACGGCGCCATGCCGATGCGCGCGGAGACCGTGCAGGGATATGTTCAGGCGTTGCACGCCCAATGGCTGAGCGACATGGCGGTGCAAGAGCTCGGCGTGCGACCGTCGGCGGGCCTCATCAATATCGAAACGCGCTACCGCTACAATCCCGACGTCAAGAGCCTGATAGCGATCGCGCCGGCGGTCATTCCCGTTCTGCTGCTGCTCTTCCCGGCCATCCTGACGGCGCTCAGCGTCGTGCGCGAGAAGGAGTTGGGCTCCATCATCAACTTTTACGTCACGCCGATCACGCGGACCGAGTTCCTGTTGGGCAAGCAGCTGCCCTATGTCGCGCTCGCCATGCTGAACTATGTTCTGCTGGTGTTGCTGGCGTTGCTCGTCTTTCGCGTGCCCATCACCGGCGACGTGCTCGCGATGACCGTCGGGGCGCTGCTCTACACCCTGTCGGCGACGGCAATCGGGCTGCTCTTCTCCATCTTCATGCGCAGCCAGATCGCCGCATTGTTCGCCACCGCAATCGGCACCATCCTGCCGGCCGTACAGTTCTCCGGGCTGATCAACCCGGTTTCGTCGCTGGAGGGCGCGGGGGCCTCCCTCGGGCGCGTCTTTCCGACCACTCACTTCGTGACGATCTGCCGGGGCGTCTTCTCGAAGGGGCTGGGTTTCGGCGATCTGAGCCAGCCGCTTCTGGCGTTGGCGGCGGCCGTGCCCGTTCTGCTCGCGCTGTGTGTCGCGCTGCTCAGAAAGCAGGAGAGTTAGATGCGGCGTACTGCCAATATCGGGCGTCTTGGGGTCAAGGAACTGCGCAGCCTGTGGCGCGATCCGATGATGCTGGTGCTGATCGTCTACGCCTTCTCCTTCGGCATCTACGTGGCGGCCTCCGCCACGCCCGAGACGCTGCACAAGGCGCCGATCGCCATCGTCGACGAGGATCAGTCACCTTTGTCAAACCGGATCACCGGAGCCTTTTATCCGCCGCATTTCACGCCACCGGCGCTGATTCCGCTCCGCGAGGTCGATCCGGCGATGGACGCGGGCCGCTACACCTTCGCGCTCGACCTGCCGCCTGATTTCCAGCGCGACGTGCTCGCCGGCCGCCAGCCGACCGTTCAGCTCAACATCGACGCCACGCGGATGAGCCAGGCGTTCACCGGCGGCGGATACATCCAGCAGATTGTGCAGGGTGAGGTGTCGGAGTTCATGAGGGGTACGCGGGCTGCGGCCGCGCCGCTCGCCGACCTCGCCCTGCGGACCCGCTTCAATCCGACGCTGGCGCAAAGCTGGTTCGGGTCGGTGATGGAGATCATCAACAACGTCACTATGCTCTCGATTGTGTTGACGGGCGCCGCGCTGATCCGCGAACGCGAACATGGCACCATCGAGCATCTGCTGGTTATGCCGGTCACGCCGTTCGAGATCATGGCGAGCAAGGTCTGGGCGATGGGGCTCGTTGTCCTCGTCGCTTGCGCCATCGCGCTGCTGTTCGTGATCGAGGGCATTTTGAAGGTGCCGATCGAGGGATCGGTTCCGCTATTCCTCCTCGGGGCGGGGCTTCATCTGTTTGCCACCACGTCGATCGGCATCTTCATGGGCACGATCGCGCGGTCCATGCCGCAGTTCGGACTCTTGTTGATGCTTGTGTTGCTGCCGCTTCAGCTCCTGTCCGGCGGCATGACCCCGCGCGAGAGCATGCCGGAGATCGTGCAGACGGCGATGCTCGCCGCGCCCACCACCCATTTCGTCAAGATGGCGCAATCGATCCTCTATCGCGGCGCCGGGCTCGACGTGGTGTGGCCGCAGTTCCTTGCGATCACCGCGATCGGCGCGGTGTTTTTCCTGATCGCGCTCGGCCGCTTCCGCCGAACGATCGGAAGCATGACATGAAAGGGCACATAGTGAAGGCGACCTCAGTAACACTACCGATATGCCCGTAAGCGCGGCTGAGGGAAACTCTCATCATCAATGGAAGGGAGAAATTCCATGCGCGCCCTGGACAGAATTCGTCGGTCGATCGATATCATCTTCCTGTATGGATTGACAGCCGGTCTCATCGTGGCGATCGCCACCATCATCATGGCGAAGCTTCCTGGATGACAAGGAAGTCGCGCGCCGCGACGGCTGATTTGAGCGCTCGAAGAAGGAAGAGCCAGGCTCGCAATCATTGGAAGCGGCTGGACAACCAGGGCGGCTCGTTGTTGAGCCGCTGTTGTGTGGTTTATCCTGCACAACGGAAATAGCACAGTATTCCGCCCATGCTTTTGCCCTCGTCCTCGCTTTCATGATGGCGAAACATGGTCAGGACCTTAAGACTACCGTGTACGAAGACCATCAGATGAGGTTTGCCATGACGCAGAGCGACCAGACGGAATCCCTGACGACCCACTCGGGTCTCACCCTCGCGGTGCGCCCAGTGCGCAAGGACGATGGCGAGAGGTTGCGGGCGTTTTTCGCGAACGTCGCCACCGATGACCTGCGCTATCGCTTCCTCTCCGGGATCAACGAAGTGTCCAGCGACCAGATCGCGGCCATGGTCGATGTCGACCACAAGCAGACCGAGGATTTTCTGGCATTTGTGGACGGGGACACCCTCGTCGCGACCGCCTTGATCGCCACCGATCCCGCCGGAGAGCGGAGCGAAGTGGCTATCGTCGTGCGCGCGGACCATAAGCACAAGGGGATCGGCTGGACGATGCTCAACCACGCGGCCGCTTATGCCAAGGCAAGAGGCGTGAAATCGCTCGAGTCGGTCGAAAGCCGCCAGAACAAGAGCGCAATCGAGGTCGAACGGGACTCCGGTTTTGACGTCAAACCCTATCCCGGCGATTCGACGCTCGTGATCGTTTCCAAGCAGCTCGCCTGACAGGCGTGCCGGCGAAGGAGCGAGCCGGGGCATGAACGGAATGACCGCCATGCAGTTGGGGGGCGTAGGCCAGCGGCTGCAGCCGGTCAGCCGCGCGATCCCAGATCCCGGTGACGGAGAGATCCTGATCAAGGTCGCCGCGTGCGGCGTCTGCCGGACCGACCTGCACATTGTCGATGGCGAGGTTTCTGCGCGGCTGCCGATCATCCCCGGACACGAAATCGTCGGGACGGTAGAGCGGGCGGGAGCCCATGTCTCGACCCTCACGGCCGGCGACCGCGTGGGCGTCCCCTGGCTCGGGCGTAGCTGCGGAACTTGCGAATATTGCCGCGAGGGCCATGAAAATCTGTGCGATTCGCCGACCTTCACGGGGTGCACCCGGGACGGCGGCTATGCGACGCATTGCGTGGCCGATGCCCGGTTCTGTTTTCCCATCCCTGTTGCGTTCGCCGACGAGGAGGCAGCGCCCCTGCTGTGCGCCGGCCTGATCGGATGGCGTGCGCTGCGGGCGGCCGGTGATGGAGGCCGGCTCGGGCTCTACGGCTTCGGCGCGGCCGCACACATCATCGCCCAGATCGCGGTCTGGCAGGGACGAGAAGTCTATGCTTTCACCCGGCCGGGCGATGCGCAGGCGCAGGCGTTCGCGCAATCGCTCGGATGCCGCTGGTCGGGACCATCGGACGCGTTGCCTCCGGTAAAGCTCGATGCGGCGATCCTGTTCGCACCGGTCGGTGCGCTCGTGCCGCAAGCGCTGCGCGCCGTGCGCAAGGGCGGGCGGGTCATCTGCGCGGGCATTCACATGAGTGACATCCCGCAATTCCCCTATCGCGACCTGTGGGAGGAGCGCTCGATCCGGTCGATCGCCAATCTCACCCGCGAGGACGGCGAGAGCTTTTTCGAGATCGGACAGCAAGCGAGAATCAGATCGGTCACGACATGCTTCCCGCTGGCCGATGCAAATAACGCGCTTGCCCAGCTGCGCTCGGGGCAGCTTGTCGGCGCGGCGGTCCTGATCCCCTCGCTCTGACGCGTCTCGCGCGGGCCGCTCGCGGCCGGGGCGTCGCTCCACCCCGCCGGCACGCGAGTGCTATTGTTCAAAAGCATAGGCGGGGCGCCCATTGGCGGCGGGTTTACCGCGTCTTCGCGCGCGAGCCAGTCGTCAGGATCGAGCGCCTGGCGGTCCTGCGCCCGTTCGTTGGATGCGGTAGGAACGGTGCGGATGTCCGGGTGCGGTGAGAATCCGGCATTGTGCCCGCCCTGCGTCAGCACGATGACCACGTTCGCGCCGGAGAGCATATAGATCTTGTAGACCGATCGCTATGGCGCGACATGGTCGCGCTCAGTCCCGACCACGAACAGCGGCATGCGCTGATCCTGGGGCAGGGGCTCGATCGAGCGGTCGCAGCCCTCATCGAGCATACGGCGCAGGCCATAGTCGAGCGAAGGGGGCCTGCTTGCGAACAGCCTTCGCGGCGAGATGCATCCTCTTCCCCTGGGAAAGGCCAAGATGTGCGGCCCAGTCGGTGAACGCCTAGACGAGGATGACCGGGGACAAGCCGCCGGTCAGCTGCGCCACGGCGGCGACGGCGGCCCGGTCCATCGTCTCGGCGAGGTCATCGAGCGGATCCGTTACCCCTATATCATCCTCGTAAGCTGATTTGCGCACGCGGCCACCCCTGGAGAGGCGGCGTCATCTGCCCGTGGCCACAAGCGCTGATCGGCGTTCCCCACTGCGCGACCATGTCAACCTCATGCCCCCTGCCGCCCCAGCGCCGCCACGCGCGCGAGCCAGCGCGCTCGCCGCTGGGGATCCTCGACGGCGCCGATGAGCGAATGGCGGACGGGACCGATGCCGGTAAATGCCAGGATGTTGCGCTCGAGGCTCTTGAGGCTGTGGGCGCGATAGACCAGCCTGTAGAAGAGGCCGGGCATTCCCATGGTGACGATCACGCGCGCCGAACGCCCGCGCAGCAGCTTCTCCGGGAATCCATGCTCTCGATAGCGGAAGGCGAAGCGCGGCCGCGCGATTTGCTCCAGAAATGCTTTGAGGAGCGCCGGCATGTCGCCGAGCCACAGCGGATAAAGAACGACGAGATGATCCGCGCGCAGAATGGCTTGCTGCGCATGGTCGATATCGACCGGCAGCGGCCCGTCCTTCCAATCGGCCTGCGAGCGCAGGATGGGAAAGTCGAGTTGGGCAACGGTGATCCGCTCCACCTGATGGCCGGCCTCGGCGGCGGCATCGGCATATGTCTGCGCCAGGGCATGGACGAAGCGCTCGCGGGACGCATCGGGGTGACCGTCAATGACGAGGATATGGGGCATGGCGGACCTGTCGCCCGCCGCTACCGGACTTTCTATCCGTAGCTTTACCAACCCGCCCCCGGGTCCGATCAAGCCGCGAATTCGCAGATCGCCGCAGTCGGCATGTCTTCCTCGAGCGCTGACCGCTTCCGCACCGTAACATTACTGAGTGAAACAGCGCCTGATTGGGTTCATCGATTCAAACCGTGAGCATGATTGCAGATGGAGGCAAGAATGGCACTCAAGGATCTTCTCGCTGTCGTCGACACCGCCGACAAGGACGAGCAATTTGTGCAGGATGTCCTGCGTTTCGCCGAATTTCATGGCGCGCGGCTAACGTTCCTCGTGCTCTCGGTTATCCCGTCGCCCGACTATGTCGGTACCTTCGGACCGCCCTATATCGTGCTGCACGACTATACGCAGGCGGTCGAAGCCAAGCAGAAGCGGCTTGCCGAGCTGACGCATGACGCCAATGTCGAGGTGCGCACGATTTCCGAGCTGCCTGAGACGATCTTCGCGAGCGTGAGCGTCCAGGCCCGCTATGCCGATATGGTGCTGTTCGGCCCGAGCGAGGCCTATGAATATCCGCCGGCCCGTCGGCACAGCATCGAGAACATCCTTTTTGCCTCTGGCCGGCCTGTCCTGATCTTGCCGCACGGTCACGTACCGCACGCGGTCGATCATTTCGCAATCGGCTGGAACGCGACCCGCGAAGCGACGCAGGCGCTGCGCGAGACAATGCTTTTCGCGGCTGCCGGAGCAAAGGCGGATATACTCGTCCTGGATGGCCGGGCGTCGGCGAAGGGGCATGGCTCGGAGCCGGGCGCCGATATCGCGCACCATCTCGCCCGCCATGGATTTGAAACCACGGTACGCCCGCTCACCGTCGATGACGATCTGTGCCAGGGCGACGCATTGGTGCGCGGCGCGCGCCAGCATGGAGCTCGGCTGCTCGCCCTTGGCGCCTATGGCCATTCACGTCTGCGCGAGATGATCCTCGGCGGCGTGACGCGCGATCTTCTCGATGGCGCGCCGCTACCCTTGCTGTTCGCTCACTAGGCGGCGTGGACAAATTCGGGGTTATCAATCGTCCAGCGTGACAAGCAGGCATGCCCGAAAGGCACCGTCCGCTGCGTCCTGTCGGTGCCAGATTTTGACGATGTGATAATAGTGGAAGTAGTCGTCTATATCTCGGGCAAGGTGTTCGCCAACACGCGGCAGGAAGTCGAACTCGGCCACGAACAGCAGCTTTTCCAGATCCTCGCCCTCGAACACTTCAACCAAAGCCATAAAGCCCTCCACGCGAGCGTGATCGCAATATCTGCGGGTTTCGCCAACCACTTGTGTGGAGATGATTGACGTGGAGCGCAGTGCTTGATTCAAGGCTGCTTTTTGGAGGCAGGCTTGAGCCGGGGCGATCTCACCGAAGCTGAATGGCGTATTCTGAAGGGCTTGCTACCCATCGAGCCTGAGAACCGTGGCCGAGGCCGCCCGCCCGAGCAGAACCGCTCAATCATCAACGGCATCCTCTGGCGGCTTCGGTGTGGCGCTCCATGGCGCGACGTGCCGCCCAAGTATGGGAGTTGGAACACAATCTATCGCCGGTTCCGACGCTGGAGCGAGGCCGGGGTCTGGGAGACCATGGCAGTGACACTCGCTGAGGTCATGGCAGACAGCGGCCACTACAGCATCGACAGCACCACCGTTCGCGCCCACGTTTCGGCAGCGGGCGGAAAAGGGGGACTCATCGACGCGCTCTTGGCCGCTCGCGGGGCGGGTTCACCAGTAAGCTTCACTGCCTGGCTGATGCCCTTGGACGACCGCTCGCCTTCCACCTGACTGTCGGTGAAGCAGCGGACTGTAAAGCCTATGACGCCCTGATAGACCTGCCTGAGCACGCTCCTGGCGCGTTGCTTGCCGACAAGGGGTACGACGCCGACGCAATCCGTGCTGACCTTGCCAAACGGAAAATCGAGGCTGTCATTCCCGGCCGGTCAAATCGCCGCGTGAAGATCGAGCATGACCGCGCGCTCTACAGGCAGCGCAATCGCATCGAGCGCATGTTCGGCCACCTCAAGGTCAACCGCGCTATCGCCACCCGCTACGATCAGCTTGCCAACAGCTTCCTCGGAATGGTCCATCTCGCCACCGCCAGATATTGGCTCAAATTTGTCCACGCCGCCTAGGGAGCGACCCCGCAGTGGTTGAGAGTGGCAGCTGTCGACCAATCCAAGTCATCTATAGAATGACGCGCGAACGACTGGCTTGGCAAGAACCCGCCATTCAGTCGGGACCTGAGCTGTCTGGTTGCCAGTGGCTCGGCGACGACCCATACATTCATCCTGCGATGGTGCATCGAAAAGGGGGAACGTGGGGAATGACGGAAATGCTCGGTCGGCTGCGCGGCGGCGACCTCTACGCTGTCCTATCGCTCGCGACGAACGAGGAGCTCGAGCCACTGGTGAAGATCATCACCGCGAAGCTCACGAACTTTCTGGAGGTCAAAGACGAATACCAACGCCATCACCCTAACCATCGAAGGTATCATGCCCTGATCGGCGACGAGCTGCGGCTCTACGGTGGCAACTCGCTGATGAACCTCGGTCGTGGTGGCGAAGGACCATCCTTGTGAATCGGCGTGCAAAAAGGACCCCGTTAGCGGGGTGATCGGCGTCTAAAAGGGACCCCTCATTTCGATAGCTTACACAGTCGCCTGGAAGTTCAG
>NZOF01000040.1 GCA_002695185.1 Erythrobacter sp. | reverse complement strand
TGCCGGCCGCCCAAGCGGCCCCAAGGCCCCTTCGTCTAGCGGTTAGGACGCGGCCCTCTCACGGCTGAAACACGGGTTCGATTCCCGTAGGGGTCACCAAATCTTGAAATTCGGCCGAATCGGCCGATTTCGAGACTGGGTGGCAGGATGTTTGAGGCGTTAAATCCCTCAGCATCTCAAACGGTTGACGGAAAGTCGCAGTCAATGCGCCGTTGGCCCAGGTGCAGTTCGATAGCACCAAATTGAGCGCTCTTCGCTTGTGTTTTGGAAGCGTAGCGGAAAACCCCTTGTGGGCGTTCGTGACCAGCTCCAGCAGTGCAATGCTGTCGTCAACATAAGCTTCATCGACGCTATTCAGATGCTCGAGGTTCCGGATCACCTGGGCACGCTCTTCCCGCCAAGGGATGATGATGCGATCATGATACTCAGCAGTTATCCGCCCCTCGATCCTGTCGAGGTAGATCATGTCCATTCGCCTCTGGAGCTTGTCTGCCTCATCTGAAAGCCGTTTTCTGGCCTCCTCTCGCTCCACGACCTCGTCGGCATGACTTTCCTTCAGCGCCGAGCGAAGGAGTTCGAAAACTTCGGTATCCAAGCGAAGCTGCTTAAGCAGATTCTCAAAGTGCTCGTCGAGCACCTCCTGGCGAACATAGCGTTCGGGACATTTGCCCCTGTAGCCGGTGCAGTGATAGTAGACGTACTTCTGCTTCTTGATTTCAGCGACGACGGCGCAGCCACAATGGCCGCACGTCATCAGTCCTGAATAGACAAAATCCTTGGAATCTGCCCGGATGTTGGCCGCCGCCCGACCGTCTACGACATCCTGGACAACCTCCCAGAGCTCCGGCGTAACAATCGCCTCGTGCCTTCCCTGGTAGATGCGACCATTCCACTCGTAAGAACCCGAGTAGAGCCTGTTTCGAAGCAGGTAGTGGAGCGTGCTCGTCCCAATCGGCTTCCCACTACGCCTATAGCATATTCCTAACTTCCTTCCCTTTGCCGCCAGCTCATTGAGAGAAAACTGACCTGTCGAGGCGTACTCGAAAAGTCGGGCCACGCGTGGTCCTATTTCGGGATCAACGACGATCACCTTCTTGCCATCGTCATTTCTGACATTGCGGTAGCCGAGTGGAGCCAGTGAGGGCCAGTAGCCCTGAGCGGCCTTCTCGTTCATCCCTTTGCGGGCTTCTTCCGAGAGATTATCGATATAATTCTTGGCCATCAGTACCTTGATGCCGTGCATAAATTTTTCTGAGGAGCGAGAATCCTGCGACAGGACTACCCCCTCTTTCGCAAGATGGATTTCCACACCGAGTTCGTCGAGCGTAACCCAATCCTTCAGGTTCCGGTAGAGTCGATCGGTTTTCTCGACCAGGATCGCCTTCACCGTGGTATGGCGTTTCAAGTAGGCCAACATGGCATCGAACTGGGTGCGGCCGGTTTTTCGGGCGGTTTCGACATCGACATGCTCGCCGGCGATGTCGATACCATTCAACGCAGCATATTCTCGAAGAAGCTTCAGCTGAGCAGGGATCGAAAAACCCTCACGTTCCTGCTCGGCAGTGGAAACGCGCGCATAGAGCACAGCCCTCCTCCGACTTTCTGCCTGCGCCTTGCGCCCTTGCGACCGCGCTCTCATTTTACCACGGGGGGATGCCACAATAATCACTCCATCCTACAACACCCACATCCGCCAGCTCCCCTCCGGGGAGCAACTTAAACAGCGAACCTAGGTCACTGCTTGACGCGCCAGCGCGATGGAAGCATTTGTTCACCTTTTATTCTATCCTCAGGGAGCTACAGTCAAGGCGCGAGTCACCGATGACCTGACGAAGGCGGGAGTTTATCAGAAATCGAGGAAGGATCGTTCGGATCGTCCCTTCTCAAGCGTGCCATGCCAACCACTGCAAGCTCGAAAAAGTCCGTGAGGTCACCAAGCATAAGCCTTGCCTCGGCTGGCGACACGTCACGCTTTAGCCGTGCTCCAAAAATCGACTGCGCTCTTGCCACCAGACCATCCGAGAATCGATCTCGTCTTGCCATCCTTGGTTCTGCTTCAGGTACCGATTGCGGTGCGCTGCTGGTCACCCTGGCCAGGCCTATGGCCTCGGATGGCTGACATTTTGGGGAGTCTGCGACTCGCCCAACGGCAGGCTCTGACGGAGGCAATACCGCGGGGCCCGAACGACGAGGTTTCTTCCCGCTCATTGTTGAAAGACCTGCAGGCCGTATCGCCGCCGGAGGTGCCCAGCAACGCTTGCGACATAGCGTCTTTGCCGCCACCCGGTGGGACTGTGGTAAACACCTATCGCCTTCCAATAGGTTCCCGTCGTGGATAGCGCCGACAGGAAAATCCAGCGCGCGGCCTGCACGTTGAAACATGGGTCGCTTATCAGCCAAGCTCGAACCTGCTCTGGCGGCCTCCGTGTGAGTACCGACAGTTTTTTCACCCAGAAGCTGTTGACCTGAAGCGGTCCAAGATCGTGACTGCCATTGCCGTTCGGCACCTCAGCACCGATCCAGCCACCTTCCTGATCGCGCAGCCCCCAAAGGGTCTTCTCGAGCCAGGCGCGACCACCCGCCGCCTGCTGGATGCATTGTCCAAGGCGTGCGTCGTGATCGGCCGACGGTACAACTCTGGCGTCTGCTTGGCCTGCCGATGCGAGAAGGATCGAGAGCGAGAGCAAGATCTGGCCGGGTTTGAGATCAACGATCATGCCCGCCTCCGTGATCCTGAGCGGGGGCGTGCTGGAGCTCGCGTGCCGGCTGTTGGGCTGCGGACTGCTGTCGCGCACCTTGCTCGCGCTCGTCTCCCCTGCCCGAGTTCCGGTCGAGCAGCGAGACGATCCACCGATCGAGGAAGCTCGCCGCCGATTGCGCCCGTCCGGCGATATATGAAGCGAGGCCGTCAGCCCTACCGGCTTCCGGTTGTGGTTGGGCCGCAGTTAGACGGTCTTTGCGGGCCTCCCGCTCGATGCGCTGCTCGTCGCGAAGCCGATCCCATCGCTCGCCATGGAGCGCAGTGCGCCCTTTCACGCTGTCCGTCTCGATTCGGCCCAGCCCCTGCAGCGAGGATGTCTTCTCGCCCGACCGGAGGGTCAGCTTTTCTACGAGCCGCTCGCGATCCTCGGTCCACAGGCTCGCGCCGAACCGGGCACGGGTGATTGCGGTGTAATAGTTCTGCCCGGTGACGAGCGGCGAGTTTACCGGTGCGAGGACATAGACCCGATCATAGGTCTTGGACTGGGAGGAGTAGACCGTCTCCCCATAGCCATGATCCCAGTTCTTATGGCGGGAGAGGTCGATCTCCTGCGCCTTCCCGTCCCGATCCCAGCGTATCGTGGCGAGCATCCCGTCGAGGTGTTCTACCGTGCCGCGCTCGGCGTTCTTCAGTCCAAGCTCCTTGTTCGCCAGCCGCCACTGGATCCGATCGCCCTCGGCGAGGTTGCGCTTCTCGTCCTTGAACACGTTGATCTGGGACGCGCGACCGAGGCGCGGATCCCACTGGATGGTTCGCCCATGCTCATCGACGATGTTGACCATCTGCCGGCCACGCGCATCGCGCCCGACGCTTAATACCTTATATTCCGAGTCCCGGGCGATACCGAGGCCGACATTGTCCCGGGAGAACACCACCACCTGGCCGCGCGAGTAGAAGCGCGCAAAATGCTTCTCTTGGTCGGTCATGCCAGAGGGCGACAGGATCGAAAGCCGTGCATCCTCGGCGGCGATAGCCCCCTCCGACTTCAGGGCTTCGCGAACCTTGGTGTTGACGATGAGCCGGGTCGCATTCTCGAGGACCAGGATGTTGGTCTTGTCCCGGGTTTCAGGGGAAAGCCGCGTCCAGTCGGCGACCAGCGAGACCGCGAGTTTCTCGGCGCTATCGCCGCTGGTCACTTTGTCGAGCGCGCCGAGCGATCCGTCATAATTCTGGAGCCGCGCCAGGCGGACGGCCTGGGTGATCTTGTCATTCTCCTGCCGGATCGTCTCCCGCAGTTCCGCCTTGGGTAGGCCGAGACGCTGCATCAACCAGAAGGGCTTGCCTTGCTCGATCGCTCCCGTTTGGCGGGTGTCGCCGAGCAGGATCAGCCGCGCGCCGGTGGTCCGGCTGATCTCCAGCAGCCGGATCGCTTGCCGGTTGCCGAGCTGGCCGGCCTCATCGACGACGAGGACATGGCTGTCATCGAGTTTGGCGCCGCCAGAGGCGAGCAGGCTGGCCACTGTGCGCGATTCGATACCGGCCTTCTTGCCTAGTTCGGCGGCGGCCGATGACGTGGGCGCGAGCGCGATGAGTGTCGCCTCATCCCCCGCGGCCTCTCGCAGCGCGCCAATGATGGTCGACTTGCCCGAGCCGGCGACGCCATGGACACCGACGACTCGATCGGAAGAAAGCCCGAGATGAAGGAGCGCCGTCCGTTGGTCAGGCTTCAGCCCGTGCGCGATCCCCGCGTCGCGCAGGCTCTCGACCGAGGCGAGCAGCTTCGCGTCTCCAAGCGCCAGCGCCAAATGGTCGGACAGCGCTATTTCCAAGCGCGCGGTCTTGCGTGACGTGCGGCCGCGCGTGTGAATCTCGTCGCCCGTCCGATGCCGCGTTTCGAGGAGCTTGGCGCGCGCCTGGTGCTCGTCGACGATCGGTCTGACGTCCGACAGGCGCACTTCGCCCACATGGGAGGCCAAGGCAGTCTGAAGCAACCGGCCGAGATTGTTAACCGCTTCCTTTCCCTCCGATTGCCGGAGCCCGAAGAGCATCGCCCGGGCTGCGACCGCCTGGATCACCTCGATCTCGCGCGTTCCGGATTTCTCGGCGTCGGCGAGCAGATCGCGAATGGGCTCGGCATGTTTGCCAAGGCGTCCCTCCCACCGCTCGTGGAGAGCTTCGAGCGAGACCTTTTCCTTGGCCCCTCGGGTTTCGTAGAAGGAGATGCGCCGCGCGGCCTGCCCGGTCAGCCCGTGCTCCTTTGCATGAGCGTCGATCTGCTCGGCGCGCTGCGACATGTCGGCGATCAGATCCTTTGGCACACCCCGGATTTCGAACAACCCCTTGCGCGGGTCGAACTCGACATCATAGCCACGCTCGCGCAGAAGATGGGCCAGTTCGTTCCTGTAGACTTGGCCTGCCGTCATTTGCTCGGCGTACATCGCCCGGGTCTCGAGGCTGACCTTGTTCGCCCCATCCCGCTCGTCGGTGATGTTCATGACGACGACATGGGTGTGAAGATGGGGATCGAGCTCACGCGAGGCGTGCTCGGTGAAGCGCGCATAGATGAGGCGCCCGGTCGTCTTCTCGGTGACCTCGCCATCGACGCGGTGCCGCATCGTGGCGTGCTCCTCGAGATAGGAGAGCGCCACGCCCACGGCCTGCTCATGCGCTTCGACGATCCGCTGGTCGCCAGCGACCAGCGCCATGATCGACACCGACTTGGGGGCGCTGACCGCGAAGTCCCACCCCGGATGATGTTGGATTTCGCCATTGGCCCGGCGCCGGCCGAGTTGCTGGTTCTCGACCTTGCCGGCGAGCAGGTCCTTGAAGATGCCGGGGTCTACACTCCCTTCGAGGCCGAGTTCAGTGGCGATCTTGCCACCCCATTCGGAATGCTCGTCGGCGCCCTTGGTGTAATAATCTCCGACCGTATAATACCGGGCGATGTTGGCGGCGGTGCCCTTGAGGCGACGCGGATGGATCATGCCGGCCTCGCCTTGTTGCGAGCGCCGTCACGGCGACCATGTTGCTCAAGGCGGAACCCTGCGGGCTTACCGAACAGTTCGAGGGGCGGACGCGTGGCCTGCTGCTCTCGCCCTCCCGGTGGATCGGCGGGCGGTGCTATTGGCACCTCGTGCGGAGCGTCCACGGGCGGCGTTGGCGGTGCCTTCGGTTGCGGAAGCGGAAGCTCTGCAGGTTGCTCTTCGGACCCGGCCCGCCGCCGCTTCGGAGGGGAGGATTTGGGCCTGGTCGGCGAGGATGGGACCGCCGGTTCCGGGGGCGCTTCGACGACCGGCCCGACCAACCTTACGGGGGTGGTTGTCCGCTCCTCGAACGCCTCGGCGACCGAGGCCACCTTGTTGTAGCTGTCCTCGAACCGGACCACGGGCAGACTGCGGCCGAACCGCAGATAGCCCATGAGGTTCGGCAGGTTGGTGACCTCGGTGTGCATCACCAGCGGGCGGGTGACCTGCATGCGCGAGAGGTTCACGCCGTCGCGCATATCGTTCACCCCGTAGGACATGCCCTCATTGGCTTCGACCTGCTCGACCTGCCCGAGATTCTCGCTGACATGCTTGGCGGTGGGGGTGTCGTTGGCGCGCAGCGCCACCCAGGTCGAGCAATAGCCGGTGATTGCCGCCGCATCCTGGATGCCGTAGGTCGCCTCGAGTTGCGGGTAGCTCTGGAAGCCCAGGATGCCGCAGCCGCCATATTTGCGGGCGCGGGCGAGGAAGTCGCCGAGCGAGGGCAGCTTCTGGAGCGTCGGCAATTCATCGATCACGCAATAGAGGCGCCGGTTGCGATCGGGCGTCATGCTCATGATTGCGCTGATGGCTATGTCGAGCCATACCGTGATCAGGGGGCGGAGCGAGGGAAGCTGGTCCGCCTTGACGGTGATGAACAGCCAGCTGTCGTCCTTCTCATTGGAAACCCAGTCGCGGATCGAGAAGCCGTCGGTCGTGTCGTCGAGATAGGAGAAGCTGCGCATGACGGAGGCGAGCTCGGCCTGGATGCCGGCACTGGTGCGCTCACCCTCGGTCGAGATGAATGCCGCCGCATCGGTGCCTGCGGCGAAGGCAGCGAGGTCCTTCAGCTTGGAGCGCAGCAGCGTGTCGAGCAGGATCGAGACAAGGGTCCGTTCCTGCTTCGCCAGCTTCCGAAGGACGGCGACCAGCGTGCCGCGCGCGGCCTTCGCCCAGAAGGGATCGCCCGCCTTATCCGGGATCGTGGACTCCGCTATCTGGTCGTAATGATAGTCGCGCGGTACATCGACCCAAGGCGACCAGGAGTCCGCGCGGCCATCGAGCGGATTGAGCAAAACGTCGATACCCGGCCGGTAGAACTTCTCCACGAATGTGCCGGCCGTGTCGTAGACGATCGCCCGGCGTTTGCGCTTACGGATCCCGTCGAGCATCTTGACGATGATGTTGGTCTTGCCGGTGCCGGGGGCACCGCAGATCAGGATATGCTCCGGCTCGAAAGCGTCAGGCACATTGACGCCACCAATCTCGAAGCTGCCCTTGGCCTGACGCCAGAGCGCGCGGCGAACTTGCTTGACGGTGCCGAACCGGGCCCCGCGCAGGAATTGGTTAGAACCAAGGCCCCTCCCCGTCCGGGTGAAATAGAACCACGCCCAGAACAGCATGGCGAGGGCGAACAGACCGGAAAGTAAGGCCCCATGGAGGAGGTATGTCTCGAAGGCGGCAAGCGTCCTGTGCGCGACACCCGAACCGATAAGCCCCTTGGGAGTGGTCCAGTATTGCTTGCCCGCCGCGGTCTTGAACAGGATCGGTGTCGCGTTGCCAGGTAGCGTGTCGCCCATGAAATAGGCTTGCGTGATCTTGAGCATCACGAAGCGTTCGTATTCGGATGACTTTTCGAGCGCGTACCAGATGGTGCCGCCGATCCAGATGACGAGCCCCGCGAGGAAGGTCTGGTAGAAGACCTGGGTGGTCATCCGCACGTTATGGACGATGGCCTGACCGCCCCGCGTCCAGGAGCCCAGCGTGTCGTGCCGGAAGATACTCACGGCCGGTCCTGCTCGGGATCGAGCAGCCCCTTTTCGCGGAGGAGACGACGGGCTTCGCCCAGCCCCTTCTGGAGGATGTCCGGCGAGCGCTCACCGACCGACGTCGCGAGAATGGCGAAGGCCTGGATGGCGGTCGCATGGATCTCGTCGAAGCGGGCATGATAGCCCGACGGATCGCTGCCTTCGAAGCGTTCGAGGATGTCGCGACAATAGGTCGCGGCGCCGAGACCGGCATTGCGCGCCTTGACGGAAAGGCGCGCATAGAGGTCGTCGTCTATGCGTATCGTGATGCGTGCCAAGCGGCGGACTCCTTGTCCGGCACGCCAGCAACGTGGTGAAGCACCGCCCTTATACCAGAATTTCGGCGCAATCCCAATAATTTATCAATGCTGCCGGTGGCAGCCGCACGGTGCCAAGGCAGATCAGACACTTACATGTCCGTTGGACTGTGCTTGGCTGCCGGCGGCAGACGATCAGTGCCAAAGCGACAGCCGCTCTGTGCCGGCGGAAAGCGGCGGAAATCCGGGCGATTCGCGCCCGCAGCACCCGTGCGTACGGTGCATTACATCCGCCTCCGGCGTGCGTGCCTCCTCCGCAGCGCGCTTGCCCGCTGCGCCCGTCGACTCGACCGTGGGCGGGTCTCCCCGGTTGGGTGCGTTTGCGGGCGTGATCGCATTCCGATCGC
>NZOF01000039.1 GCA_002695185.1 Erythrobacter sp. | reverse complement strand
TCCAGCCGATGGAAAAGCCTGCAAAATAAGCTGCCATCAGGCGATTTGATGCTGGCACAGCGCGCCGGGCTTTGCTAAGCGCCGCTCCTGACCTACGTCACGCACCCATAGCTCAGCTGGATAGAGCGTTGCCCTCCGAAGGCAAAGGCCAGTGGTTCGAATCCACTTGGGTGCACCAAAACTCTCAAAAAAATCGGTAGGTTGAGAGGGTTTTCGCCTCTCCCGCCCGTTCTTCCACCAGAACGAAAACTCCCCAGCTCTGGCCGCGACGACAGCAAGAATCCCGGAATTCAGCAAGACTAGTCTCGGAACAAATTCACCAATAACGGAAGTCGCCTGAGGGTCGTCCCTGCAGGTAACTGAAATGCAAAGACGGTTGCGAGATGAGCGAGGGAGTAAAGCACTTCTCCTCGAGACGAGCGCTATCTCCCGCGCACTCTGCCCTAACCTCTCACTGGCTCCATTGGGGACCAAACGGGCGGGAATAGTCATTATCGACTTCCCAACGAAGCGGCAATGCGCGGGTTTGCAATCAACAGCGCAATACCAGTCAGAACGCTCGCGACCGGGACGATCAACAGTCCGAAACCTAGCCCATTGGACATTTGTGCAGATGTCACCGCATCGCTGACTATGCCGACGATGACAGGCCCCAGCGCTGGCCCGAAAAGACCCGAGCCGATCATCACAAGGCTGGAAGCCTGTGCTTGCTTGCCCTCGCCAGCCACGAGGTGCGCTGCGCCGAAAGCCCATGGCAGCATGAACGAAAAGGACAGCATTGCTGGCACCAGCAACGCGATCGACAACCAAGCGGTCGGCACGAACAAGGCTGCGCTCGTGGCCACGCTGGCGATCAGAAACAGAATGGCTGGCGGTCCGAGCACCTTTCCCGTGCCCGAACTCACCGCGCGGTCGAACCACCGTCCGCCCAATAGCGTTCCGACAATGCCCATCAGGCCCTGCAAGAGGCCAAAGGCCAGCCCTACCTCGCTTGCGCTGAGGCCGTGCGTGCGGATGAGGAACGGAGCGGAAAAGGCATAGAAGGGCGCCGCGGCGAAGCCGAGCAGGACCGCACCGACGAACAGCCAGCGAAATGCCGGGGACCCCAGCAGTCGACGGCTCGACGCAAAGAAAGGCTCACTATTGGCGGCCGTGCGCTCAAGCGGCGGGGTCGGCCCGAGGACAAGGTAAGTCAACAGGGCGATCAATCCGCCGATTGCGCCGGCGCCGACGAGAGCAGTGCGCCATCCCAGCGCATCGCCGATCGCGCCCCCACCGGCAAAACCGACCATCGTGCCCAGCGGGATGCCCATCGCAAAAAGCCCGATTGCCAAGCCGCGACGTTCGGGCCGGATCTTGCGAGCGATCAGCGCATGGCCGGCAGGTACCGCGCCGGCTTCTCCGAACGCGACGCCGAACCGTGTGATTGCCAGCAGCAGAAAACTTGCGGCAAAACCGCCGAACGCCGTCATGGCACTCCAGAGCGAAATGCATGTAACTAGGACGAAGCGAGGCGATCCTCTGTCCGAGGCCCGCGCAAGCGGTAAGGACAACAGCGAATAGCATACGGCGAAGGCGAGGCCCGTAAGCAGTCCGACCTCCGTGTCGGTCAATTTCAGCTCGTCCTTGATAGACTCTGCCAGAATAAACGGAAGTATTCGGTCAATCTGTGAAAAAGCATTGATTAATAGCAGTGTGGTTAGAACTGCGATCATCCGCCCGCCGCGAACATATCCATATCCTGTAGTTCTTGAGGGGAACGACAGAGATTTGTCTATACCTATTGACTGTGCGGAGAATTCTGTCATGTTTGGCCCACTCCTCGCTTGGTTCGCATACTCAAGCTAAATGGAGTGCGTGATGATCAGAATGCCGGAAGCGTCAAAAAACTTGCCCGATCCTGCAGGTGGCAATAGGCTACCAGTTCAGGGCCGGGTTCTGGACTGGCCGTGCAAGATACCGGAGGTCCGCGTGCCCCCATCGCTGCTCGAGGCAGTCACCGCCGTGGTTGAAGCCCAAGGCGGAGGCCAAGGCGTGTTCCCTACGCCGATCGACGGCTTCAATATCGTCCGTTCCTTCAAAGAGAGGATGCGGATGCGCCAAGTCTACAAGCCGTCGATCTGCGTTGTGCTTCAGGGAGCCAAGGAAATCACGCTTGGTGAGGACACGCTGCGCTACGGCGCGATGGAGTGTCTTGCGGTCGGCATGACGTTGCCGGCGACCGGGCGAATCATCGAGGCGGGCCCCGATGCGCCCTATACCGGACTGACGCTTGAACTGGACGTGGCGATGATACGCGACGTGCTGGAACAGCTCGAAGCCCCGCCGCCCCGCCCTCCGCAATCGGGACCGTGCCTGTTCGTGCGGCAGGTCGACGAGCCTCTGGCAGAGTGCATCTTTCGTCTCCTGCGTATGTGTGAGACTCCAAAAGCGGTCCCGATCCTGTTCCCGTCCGTCATGCGGGAGATCTGCTACTGGCTTCTGACCGGTCCCAACGGCGGCGAATTGTGCAAGCTCGCAGAACCCGAGTCAAACGCGGCCCGGGTGGCACGTGCCCTTCACCTCATGCACGAGAACATCGCACGCACCTTGCGTATGGAGGAATTGGCGGAAGCGGCGCGCATGAGCCAATCGTCCTTTCATCAGCATTTTAAGGCCATGACTTCGATGACGCCGCTGCAATTCCAAAAGCAGTTGCGCCTCCTCGAGGCACGGCGACTTATGGTGATGGAAGACGCAAATGTCGCTGATGCAGCTTATCAAGTCGGCTACGAAAGCGCGTCGCAGTTCAGCCGCGAATATTCCCGGCTGTTTGGCATTGCTCCCAAGCGTGACGCCATGGGGCAACAGCGCCTCTACAGCGAATATGTTGGCCGCATGGTACAGACTGGATGAGACTCGCTACAGGCTCCTGGTGGCGGGCCCCTTGGTTGGGGGGCGTTCGGAAGCGCAGCGGCTCATTGATGCGCTGACGACTCCGACGGGTCGTGGGCGCAGAATAATCAGACAGAATCACCCATCGTAGTGCTGGTCGGGGTTCCCTGCACCAGCGGCAGGCCCCGGCTCGGAGCGCCGGTCAGCGCCAGAAGAGCGTTCGCGACAGCTGGGGCGATCGGAGGAACGCCCGGCTCGCCCATGCCGGTGGGCCGGTTCGTGGACGCAATGATGTGCGTTTCGACCGCGGGCATCTCGTTCATGCGCAGCACAGGATACGTGTCGAAGTTCGTCTCCTGCACCACGCCGTCCTTGAGCGTCATTGCGCCGTACAACGCGGCCGACAGGCCGAAACCGATGCCGCCTTCCATCTGCGCTGCAATCTGGTCCGGGGAAATCGCGATGCCGCAGTCGGCAACGGCGACGACGCGACGAACGACGGGCCTGCCCTGGTCCAGTCGGACCTCCGCGACCTGTCCCACCAGAGTCCCGTACGTCTCGTGGATTGCTAGGCCGCGCGCCCACCCAGCTTCGATCGGTTCACCCCAGCCCGAGCGAAGGCAAAGCTCGTCGAGCATGGTCAAACGCCGCGTGTCGCCTCCTTTTTCATAAAACGTCCGACGATAGACTGCGGGATCGCGACCGGCACGTCGCGCGAGCTGGTCGATGACATGCTCCATCACGAACGCGGTGTGC
This sequence comes from Erythrobacter sp., assembly GCA_002695185.1. The sequence goes on along the minus strand of NZOF01000039.1, from coordinate 19,635 downwards.
GAATGGCCGACCGATCGCCAGAAAGACGGCGGCACCGCAAAGGAGGGGCTGAAGACCTTTCCATCCACGGTCGATGCCGTCGAGAAATAGGGCGAACCCTCAATGCCTTCGACCGCCTGACTGTTCGGGCCTACGGGCACCAGCGGCTGGCAGACACTGCGGATGCGCCAGCGCTGCGGGAAACCATCGGGTCCCATCTGGACCGAGAGGCGGTGATGCGACATCGGCCGGAAGTAGCCGGCCATCATCTCGTCCTCGCGCGTCCAGATCATCTTGACCGGCCGCCCGTTCGTCCGCTTGGCGATCCGCACGCATTCAACGACATAGTCCGCGCTCATCACGCCGCGTCGGCCGAACGAACCGCCTGCGGGGATGACCTCCAGATCGACGCGGCCCGGGATCGTTCGGGCAGTCAGCGCCGCCTGTACCTGATCGATAATGGGAATATGCGAGCCGGAGGTGATCGCCACATCCCAGCCGTTCACCGCCACCACGCAGTCGAGCGTCTCCATCGGCGCATGCGCCAGATAGGGGAAGTCGAAGGCGAACTCGACGACGTCGCCGCTGAAGGGGGTTTTCGGCTGCTCGCCCTGCATCGCGAAGTCGCTGGGGCTCAGGTCGCCGCGTCCCTCGGCCAGTTCGTGATAATAGCGGATCAGATCGGGGGTCGAGCGCGTCTCCGCCTCGCTGTCGTCCCACTCGACGCGCAGCGCGTCACGGCCTTTGCGCGCCGCGAAGCTGGTTTGCGCAACCACCGCCACGCCCGTCTCGATCGCGAAGACATCGACCACGCCGTTCACCTTGCGGGCGTCGGCGGGATCGAAGCGGGCGAGCCTGCCGCCGAAGCGCGGGCTGTGCGCGACCATTGCGACCAGCAGATCGGGGCGCTGAATGTCCTGGGTATAGACCTGCGCGCCGGTGCTCTTCGGCACGCTGTCCTTGCGCCGCACCCGATCCGTGCCGATCAGCCGATAGTCCTTCGCCTGTTTGAGCGCGGGTTGCTGCGGCGGGGTCTGCCGGGCTGCGTCGGCGAGCAGCGCCGCGAAAGTGGCGGAGCGGTTCGAGCCGGGATGCGAGACGACCCCGTCGCGAACGTCGATCAGTCGCCGCGGGACGCTCCAGCGCAGCGCCGCCGCGTCGACGAACATCGCGCGCGCAGCCGCCCCGGCATTGCGCATCAGATCCCAGTTGGACGAAATCGAGCGCGACCCGACCGAGCCCTGCGGCCCATAGGCGCGGAAATTGCTGCGGGAATCGATGACCGTGACCCGGTCCCAGTCGGCGTCGAGTTCCTCGGCAATGATCGCGGCCAGACCCGCATGGATGCCCTGACCCAGTTCCTGCTGGCGGTTGACGACGGTGACGGCCCCATCCGGGGCGATGCGGATGTACGAACCGAACGCGCTTAGCTCCGGATCGGTGCCGCCGCCGCTCAATATGGCGCCGCCCACCTCCATCGGATGAGTCGCGGTATAGCCGACCACCAGCGCGCCGCCGATCAGCGACCCGCCCAGGATCATCCGGCGGCGAGTCATGCGGAAGCCGCGCTTCCCGTCCGCCTCAGGGGAATCGATGTGTTCGGGCGGAATGTTCATGCGGGGCACCTTGCACCAGAATCGAGCCATGCCTTGATGAGCGCGCCGAACTCAGCCTGAGTGCCGGGCACGGGCGTGCGGCTACCGCCGGGATGCCATGCCCAGCCCACCAGTTCGTCTTCGGCCATGTGGTGGAACAGCGCGGCGCGGTCCATGTGAGAGCGGGCCGGATCGAGCATCTGGCGGCAAATGTCACCCAGCGACTTGCCCTGCCAGGCCATTTCGATCGGCGCGAGCTTCCACTTGGGATTGCCCGGAACGCCGGACGCCTCGAAATTCGCGGCGTGGTGGCAGGTCGAACAGCGCAGCGTCGGCTCACCGCCGCCGTCCGGGCCGCGCAATACCAGGGGAATATGCGGCCGCATCGCGTCCGTCTGGGTGGGGCGATCGGTGCGGGGGTGGCAGTTCATGCAGCGCGGGTGCGTGATCACGCGTCCGGCTTCGGCGAACAGCGCGAGCGAGCGCGCGTCGGGATCACCGATCGACGCAAAGGACGCTGCCGGTCGCAGGTACGCCACTTCGTTCCTCGGTGGCGCGGCGGCGATGCGCTCGGGCTGGGGCAAGGGCTGGGGGCGCAAGGCGATCGCCGCAATCAGTACAACCGCGGCAACGATGACGCCCAGAAGCGGCAGGCAGCCGATCCGAAACCGACGCCTTCGGGGCGTCGTCGATCCGGAGTCGCGCTGTCGGTTCATGCGGGTGCCGTCCCGGAGGAAGGTGCCCGGGCCGCGTCGTGGATCGCGGCGCGAATGCGGTTGTACGTGGCGCAGCGGCAGATGTTGCCGCTCATCGCAAGATCGATGTCGTCGTCGCTGGGATCGCGCTTGACGCGCAGAAGCGCCACGGCGCTCATGATCTGGCCCGACTGGCAAAATCCGCATTGCGGCACGTCACGCGCCACCCAGGCGGCGCGCACTGCGTCCGCTTCAGGTCCTGCGACCGCTTCGATCGTGACGATCTGCGATCCCGCGGCCACCTCGAGAGGCAGCGAGCAGGAGCGCATGGGCTGGCCATCGACATGGACGGTACACGCGCCGCACTGCGCGATGCCGCAGCCGTACTTCGTACCGATGAGGTGCAGCGTATCGCGCAACACCCACAGGAGCGGCGTTTGACCGTCCTCGTCGATCCGATGTGTGCGGCCGTTGACCGCTAGTTGGTACGGCATGCGACAGGCTCTATCCCGAAGTGAACATCGTTTCGGGATAGAGCGCGCACGCTCGACTGCGAACGCCCGATCCTTCGAATAACTTGCCTAAAGCTCCTTCAGAGGATCTGCTCCTGGGCGGCATGGAAGACTGTGTGGACGGTCGGATGAAAGCCAAGGCTGCGCGCCAGCGCAGCGTCGAGTTGCATCGCCCAGGGCGACGTCAGCGGCTCGGCAGCCGCCGCGATGTCGCCACCGCCAAGCGCGATCAGATCGAGCATGGATGCCGGCAGATCGTCCGCGATGTTGACCACGCGACCGTCGAAACGGCCTTCAAGCGCGAGCGCCATGGCGGTGGCAATATCACGGTGATGGATCGTGCTCATCCGCATCGCCGGATGCCAGTTTGCCGATGCGGCATGGCCGGGGAGCGCGGCGAGATGCCCGTCACCGTCACCGTATACGAACGGGAAGCGCACCACCGCCCAGGCCAAATCGCTGTTGCGCAGCGCCTGCTCCGCCGCCACCTTGCTGGCCGGATATGCTTGGCTAGGATCGACGGGGTCGTCCTCCCGGCCCGGACGCGCCTGATCTTTGTCATAGACGTTGCTCGTGCTGGGCAGAATGAAGCGAGACTGCGGAGCGTGGGTCTCCGCCGCTGCAAGGAGGTTGCGTGTCCCGTCGAGATTGCTCTTCCAGATCAGCGCTTCATCCTGAGTGCGGAACACCGCCGCGAGGTGGATAATTGCTGACACGCCTTCCACAGCGGACGCCAGCGAAGCGGGATCGAACAGATCGCCGGATACGGCTTCGGCGCCGTCTGGTGCGGCTTTGCCGTCGCGCACCAGGACCCGGCAAGAATGGCCCGCCGCCAGCAAGCGGGGGAGCAAGCGCGAGCCGACGAGGCCCGTGGCCCCGGTCAGAAGGATGGTCATGTTTCGTGTCCTTTCTCGATGAAGGCATCCAGTCGCTCGGTAGCGAGGCGCAGGACGCGAACCGCAGCGTCCATGTCGGCCTGGTCGATGCCGGCGAAGGCCGCGTCATTGATGATGGCAGAGAGGTCCGGCAGCTTCGCCCAGAGTTCGGTGCCAGCGGGCGTGATCCGCAGCAGCTTGCGGCGCTGGTCCGCTGCGTCCACCGCCTGCTCGACCCAGCCCTTGCGAACAAGGGCCCCGACGATGACCGTCAGCGTGGAGCGCTCGACCTGTAGTAGCTGCCCGAGGTCACGCTGCGCTGTGGGGCCATGATGGATCAGTTGGTGGAGGATGTACCACTGCGTTGGGCCCAAATCGAAGGGTCGCAGCATGGCCTCCATCGCAGCGCGTCCGGCCAAGTAGCAGCGTTTCGCCCATGCTCCGACAGCACCGTGTCGATCCTCGATCAATTTGCTAGCCATCTAGCTAATATGCTAGCTAGCTAGCGTTTTGTCAATTTATGAGGACCTCGGCGTCACGCACGGCGATGCCCATACGCAGACCGACGCCCGCGCTCCTACCCTCATGGCAACAGTGACATGACGCCGGCCCATCTTTGCCTAGCCGCCAAAATAGACGGCGTACCGCACGACCCATGCCACCATGGGTAGTCTTCCTTGGGGATGTCCGGACGCTGCGTTGCGCGCTAAACCTATAGGTGTCGCGCTTGGCCGTGAGATTCGGTGAGGTGATTTGCGGAGAACTCAGCACGATCTTAGTTTGGCAAGCGCGCTAATTTCACAAAGGTCCAGAAGATCAATTTGCGTTAAGCCAAAAATCGATCGCGCCATTCAGGGCAGCCGGCTGTTCCAGCATGACCATGTGTCCTGCATCGATCGTCACCTCGGTCAAGCTGGTGCAGTCCTCTCGCATCGGATCCGCAAGCGCGCTGTGAATGGTGTCACAAACTGTGTCCCATCGTGCGTGGATGAAAAGTGAAGCTACGTCGATCCGCCCGAAATTCGGCGCCTCGGCGGCGAACGCCAGGTTGTCGGCATCGTTCAGGTACCACGCATTGGCTCCATGGAAGCCGGAACGCTCGAACGCGGCGACGAACGCCTCGAACGTATCTTCGCTCAGCATCGTCTCGTCCCGTGGCATGGTTGGGGCACGTCGATCAGCGCCGAAAAAGCCGCCGCGCGCGCGCAGATCCGAGAACTTGGACGGTTTGCCGACTACGTCGGGAGACGTTCGCCGGTACAGCGCGGCGATTGTCGCGCGTACATCCGCCTCCAGCGATGCGGCCGCGGCGCCAGCATGCTCACGATGGTAGAGCCAATAATCCCATTGCCCGACCGGGTAGCGCTCGGCTGGGTACAAAGCGCGGTTCACCGTCGCGGCAACGTTGTCCAAGGTGTTGCCGCGCGCGAAATATGGAACGCTGATGGTGACGAGGCGGCGACAGCGATCGGGATGATGCGCCGCGATCGACCAGACCGGCGCGCACCCCCAATCATGCGCCACCCACAAAGCCGGAGCCCCTCCGAGGCTGTCGTGCAGTGCGATGAGATCGGCGGTGATCTCCCGAATCGAATAATCGCCGATTCGCGTTGGCACGGAAGAGCCGCCATAGCCGCGCATGTCCGGGGCGATACAGCGCCAGCCCGCCGCGGCAAAATGGCGGAGCTGGTGCTCCCAGATAATGCCGAGTTCGGGCCAGCCATGGACGAAGATCATCAGCGGACCGTCGAGCGGCCCCGCTTCGATCCAGGCGGTGCGGTGACGCGGCGTCTCACAACCGCCGGCGCGGAACGGGGCCGACACCATATCAGCGGCCCTTCGTGGCGATGAATCGCCAGTCGGCTACCACGGCGAAGCGGTGGGGCTTGGCACGCTGCGCGTAGGTTTCGCTCTCCAGGATTTTCCTGAGATCGGCGAAGCTGTCGTAGCGCACCACAGCGATCTCGTCCCAACTGTCGTCGGGACCGGCGAGAAGACTGTGCACGCGCGGGCCCGCGTGAAGCAGCTGCGGCACCACCCCGACCGCCTCGCAGGTCTCCCTGAAGCCGCCGACATACCCCTCATAATAGCCGCTCAGCGAGTCCGGCTTCGCGTCTTCAAAGTCGGCGGCGTAATCGGGCGTAGCGCGGAACCGGAGAAGATTGACCATCACCACCGGCCCGTCGCCGATCGCCTGCTCCGCCGCATCCAGTGCGGTTTCGTCGAGTTCCAGTGTTTGCATGATGTTGCTTCTCCTTGTTCACCCGGATCATTATCGTGATGGCAACAACGCCCTTGTAGAGGCGCCGAAAACAGGATTGAGTTGCCACCGTGTCCACACCGCCCACCTTTCAGCGCCTATTGAACCTGCTGCATTTCGCCCGTGTGGTGGATGCCGGGTCCTTTGCCGAGGCGGCGCGGCGAGCCGGAACGACGACCTCGGCGCTCTCCAAGGCCGTGTCGCGCTTTGAGCAGGCACATGGGGTGCGCCTGCTTCACCGCACCACGCACGCGATCTCGCTGACCCCTGAGGGCGAGCGGCTGCTCGAGGGGACGAGGGACCTGTTGCGCGAAGCGGAACGGCTGGAGGCGACGCTGGACCACGCTTCAGCGAGCGGTGCCGGCGGGCGCGTCAGGCTCAGTGCGCCAGCGCCGCTGATTCGGGCCAGACTGGCACGGCAAATCCCCGCTATCTTGCGGGCCAACCCCGATATCGAATTGGAACTGAAGATCGACGATGGCACGCTCGACCTGGCGGCAGAGGGCATCGACGTTGCAATCCGCATTGGAGAGCTCAATGGGCAGCCGAACCTCGTCTCGACCCCGCTGGGCAGCTTCCCATGGGTGCTCTGCGCGACGCCTAAGTATGTCGAGGTGGTGGGTGCGCCGAACTCGCCGGCCGACCTCGACGCGCATCACCAGATCGGCTTTCGCGATCCCGGCTCCGGTCGCCTGATGGCGTGGCAATTCGCGGACCCCATCGACGGCAGGTTGGTCCGCATCATGCCGCGTCCGCGGATCGTGGTGGAGGACGTGAGCGCAATCTGGTCGATGATGCGCCTTGGTCTCGGGCTCGCCTGGGTTCCGGCCTGGGTGGGACTGCTTCCGCTGCGCGAGGGGCTGGTGGTCGAAGTTCTGCGCGAGTGGCGCGTCGCCGAAACGCCCATTCATGCCGTGCGCCTCGAACGGCGTCATACGCCCTCGCGCGTCCGATCACTGCTCGATACACTGCGAGATGCCGCAGGAGATTGGCGCTATTCTAGCTGACACAATAGCTCGTCTTGCGTTTTGAAGGCGCCGAAGTTTCCTAGAACCGGCAGGAGAGAATGGATCGTGTCCGCCAGGCTCACGAGATCGATGCTCCGTCCAATACGTCAGGCATTCGTCACAGGTCGCCCTAGATGAAATGCAGGTTCGGGATGTCCACGTGGAACTGGCGCGCCTGGTCGACTGCGCCTTGGGCGATGTCTACTTCGTCGCTGTCGCCGGAGACCGCCGCCTCGTCCGATGGCGGCTGCGGCGGGATCGCTCTCAACGCCGGCTGGCGCTGCGAACGGAGAAATATCAACGGGCGGACCGTCGGTCATGAGCGGCTCAGAACCGGTACGAGAGCATGACGCCGCCCGCCGGCTGCCAGCGGCGCCCCTCTTCCGTGATCGGGCTGTCCGCGATATCGCCGACAAGATAGGTAGCGCCTGCTCTCGCAGTGATCCCGAATTTGGGGGAGAACCAGTATCCGGCGGTCACGCCGGCCCCGATATCCCTGACGCCCCCGTCCGGGCGGTACGCTGCAATGCCGCTCGCGGCGGCTGCAGCCTGATCGATCCCAAAATAGGTCCGGGTATAATCGCTGTCGGCAACTGTAGTCTGCACGTCGATCGAGAAGAAGAAGTCTTGGTTGCTGACGGCGGTATAGCTGGCGCTCGCAGTGGCGAGCAATCCATTGTGTGTGTCCGAGACGTCGTGGAGGACCGAAAGCTCCATCTGAAGTGCGCCCTGTCCATACCGATCTCCGCCAAATCGATAGCCGATGAACGCACCTGCCTCGATTGCGGTGTCGATCTCGGGCAGCAGTCCGAGGCGCCCGTCGGCATCGTCACGAGGCAGCCGGGCCCCGATAACCGGCCCGAATGAAAGTCTCGGGTCTGAAACAACGTCGACCCGCAGGCCGGGGCCGCGAACCTGAACATTGACGCCGCCCCACCGAACGTCAGCCATGACGGAGGGTAGGACGCGCATATCGCGTGAGCCGTCGAATTCGGGAACGACGCCAGGGCCAATAGCGACTACACCGTGCGGGCCGTCGCTGGAGGGAGCGGACTGGGCCTGAGCTTCACCGACAGAGATCGGGGTAAGACCACAGGCGAGGAGGACCGGAACGAGCTTCTTCATCTAAACACCTTTTCGTTTGAGGGACAAAGGGTCACCGAAAGCGCCCGATCGGGGGCTTCGGTGACCCTAGAGGCCGCCGGGGGGCGGGCGACCTCACGCCGGAATCGCGAGCCGGGGGCGGGCCGCAACTTCCGAAACTATGTTGCCGTGAATCGCCGATGTGCGGCGGTCGGGTCGGCGCCGCTCAGTGCTGCATTCGAGCGAGAATGGCAGATTAGCAAAAAGCCTGCACGTAAAACGCATTCTACGGAAAAATAAATCCGATACGCAATAAATTACGCGGGCAAATTACGACTAATGATCAAATTACGCTAACAATTATAATATCTACGGAAATATACTATAAAGAGCGGTACTTGACGAGCAGATGTATTGTGACATTATGGGTATTCCTAGCTTTGGTTGACGCCAGAAAGCTAGAAGGAATGACCAGTGGTCGAAATGCCGGAATTTGGAAAAATTTTGCCTTTTCCTACACGCGATCCGACGCGCGGTGTTACACAGCCTGGACTGCCGGATGGTCGCGCGGAAAGGATCGGCATGACGCCAACCTTATTGGCGGCGGTCAACGCCTATGCCGATGCGAACGGCGGCGGCGAGGGGTATTTCCCGGTCCCGAATGCCGGGCTGCATGTCATCCGCGCGTTCCACGAGATGGACAATCATTATGTCTATCAACCGTCCCTCTGCATCACGCTCCAAGGAGGCAAGGAAATCCTGATCGGTGAGGAGACCCTCAGCTACGGCCCGATGCAATGTCTGATGGTCGGATTGGACCTCCCCGCCTGTGGCCGGATCGTAAGCGCAAGTCCCGACGCACCGTTCGTCGGGATTACCGTGGAACTCGACATTGCCATCATGCGGGAAGTTCTGGAAAAGCTCGACACGCCCGGCGGTGCGCGGACGAACCCTGTCCGCAGCATGTTCGTCGCCGACGTCGATGGTGCATTGGCGGATTGTGTTCTGCGCATGGTGAAATTGACCGAGACGCCGCAGGCCATTTCGATTCTGTATCCCGCGTTGATGCGCGAGTTTTACTATTGGCTGTTGAGCGGGCCGAATGCCTCGGATCTGTGGCGGTCGGCCGCTCCCGACCCCCATCTCGACCGGATCGGCCGGGCGATTCACCTGCTTCGTGAGAACTTTACCAAGACGCTGCGGGTCGAACGGCTCGCCGAAGCGGCTAACATGAGTCAGTCTTCCTTTCACCAGCATTTCAAGGCGTTGACCGCGATGTCGCCGCTTCAGTTCCAGAAGCAGCTGCGACTGCTTGAAGCGCGCAGGCTTCTGACAACCGAAGCGCTAAATGTCGCCGAGGTCGCATATCAGGTCGGTTACGAGAGCGCCTCCCAGTTCAGCCGGGAGTATTCGCGCACCTTCGGGATCGCGCCCAAGCGCGACGCCATGAATCTGAAAGCGGCGCTGGTCTAGCATCCGGCCACCGGAAGGCGTTCCAGCCGGTAGCCAGCGTTCGCAGCGACGGCTGGGTACGCCGGGGAGCCGAACGCTGGAGCCATTCCCGGAAGTCCGGGCAAGTTTTCCGATGCTTCAGGCATGGAGGACAAGGGCACCCATCGACACGCCCAAACCGATTCCGCTCGCCAATCCGCGCCGGGCCTATGCGGAGCTTAGTCGAGCAAAGTTTCCTCGCCTCGTTCCCGCCACCGCTCTCACGGAACTGAGGCTCGCCGCTGCGCAGGTCGCGAGGCAGCGCGCGAATGCACCTTTGCCGAGGCGCTGACCGAAACACTGGGCGGCTAAAGTCTGCTGGAGGAATAGGCATGTCTATTGAGGAATTCGGCATGGGCTTCGTGGCGGCGATGATTAGCTATCGTCCGCATCGATACGATATCTGAAAGGCTCTCTAAATGACCCGCTGGACCGCATCCGACATTCCATCGCAGCGTGGCCGAACTGCTGTTGTCACAGGAACCGGTGGCCTGGGTTTCGAAGGCGCGTTGGAACTTGCACGCGCTGGCGGAGACGTAATCGTCGCGGGACGCAATCCACGAAAGGGTGCCGACGCGGCGGCGAAGATTCGCGATTTAGCGCCGCAGGTCACAATCAGCTTCGAGCGACTGGACCTCGCCAGCCTGGCCTCGATCGCGAAGTTCGCCGACCGCCTCAGCAGCAAGCGACGGAGCATCGACATCCTCGTCAACAATGCGGGCGTAATGGTGCCTCCTCGACGAGAAGAAACCGAAGACGGTTTCGAATTGCAGTTCGGCACCAACTTCCTTGGGCACTTTGCGCTGACGGCACATCTGCTGCCGCTCCTGCGCAACGGGCGCCAGCCGCGGATCGTAACGGTATCGAGCATCGCCGCGCGCGGTGGTTCGATCAATTTTGACGATCTGAATGCAGAACGGGATTACAAGCCGATGCCGGTCTACAGCCAGTCGAAGCTTGCGTGCCTCATATTTGCCATCGAGCTTGCGCGGCGCAGCGAGAGAAACGGCTGGGGGGTGAGCAGCATCGCTGTGCACCCGGGGGTATCGCGCACCGATTTGCTGTTGAATGCGTCCGGCAAGTTCAGCCTGCAGCGGATCGTGCGCACACTCCTGCCGTTCATGTTCCAACCGGCAGCGCAAGGCGCGCTTCCCACGCTCTACGCGGCGACCGCACCCGACGCGAAACCCGGCGCCTATTATGGTCCGGACAAAATGAGTGAGACCCGCGGTCATCCCGCAGAGGCTAAAATTCCAGCAGCTGCGCTGGATGGCGCTGCGGCGGCGCATCTTTGGCAGCGTGCAGAGACCCTAACCGGCATCTCCTTCCCCGGGGCTATGATCGAGCAGGACTCCATTCCGCTTTAGCGCGCACGTCGTCGGCTCCGCCCACGCCGCTTGCACCCGACCTTTGTCTCAGAAAAGGACCAGATGATGTGCTCTTGCGAACTCGGCACAACGTCTTGGCGAACGCGCCTTTGCCCGCATCCGAAGGATGACGCCCGCTTCAGGCATGCTGGCGGCGGGCTTGCGATTTCGAGCGGGGCTTCTGCAGGATGGAACCGCGACGCAGCGGCGTCCGTGGCCGGAGGATGGCAGGACAACCTTCGCTTCGTGCTGGAATGGCTCAAAGATCCAGCGGGTACGGCCGCAATAGCGCCCTCCGGCAGAGCGCTTGCCTTGTTGATTACGCGTGAGATCGATGAGGGAAGCGGAAAAGTTCTGGAACTCGGACCTGGCACAGGGATCTTCACTGATCGCCTCATAACCCGGGGCGTAGACCAAAGCGATTTGACCCTTGTCGAGCAAAATCCCGGTTTCGTGCACTTGTTGAAGCAGCGTTTTCCCCGTGCCTCCGTCCTGGAAATTGACGCGGCTGCGCTCGGGCTTGTCCGACCGCCAGAGGACGACCTTTTCGGTGCTGCCGTCTGTGGACTCGGCCTGCGGAATATGCCGGTCCGTCAGATCGAGGCGATCATGCGCTCGGCATTTTCGCTAATGTTACCGGGCGCGGCGCTTTACCTCTTTACATATGGCCGTCGGTGCTCGGTGCCGATGGAGGTGTTGGAGAGGCTCGGCCTCGTCGCCGAGAGACTCGGCACCGCGCTGCTTAACCTCCCTCCGGCCTCGGTGTACCGCATCGTGCGTGTGCGAGGCATTCGGTGTGATGAATCGGGAAGAGTCCATGCAATCAGGTAGCGCACTCGTGACTGGAGCGTCCGGGGGGCTGGGCGTGGCTTTGGCGAACAACCTGGCGCGACGAGGCTATCCACTCGTCCTCACGGCTCGAAGTCGTCCTGCGCTGAAAGACGTCGCCTGCCGTATCCGCGACACACATGGCGTCGCCATCATCGTCCAACCTGCTGACCTTTCCCGACCGGAGGGCGCAACAGAACTGATTGCCGCGTTGGACGCCCAAGAGGTTCGGCCATCGATTCTCGTCAATAATGCTGGCTTCGGCCTTAACGAACGTTTCCAAGAGCACAGTTCGGAACGGCTTGAAGCTATGCTGCATCTGAACGTTCTTGCCCTGACCGGACTTACCCATGCCTACGCGCAACGGATGAAGTCGCACGAGGGCGGGCACATCCTGCTTGTCGCGAGCCTCGCTGCATATATGCCTGCGCCATTGATGGCGGCGTATGGCGCTTCAAAAGCCTATGTCCTGTCGCTAGGCGAGGCGCTACATGTCGAACTTGCCCCAGAGGTTGGGGTGACGGTTCTGTCGCCCGGTTACATGGAAACCGGCTTCGATGACGCTTCAGGGTTCCAGCCAAATGCGGCAACCAAAAGTACGGCGCTTCCCCATCGACCGTCGCGCGGATCGGACTGGATGCCCTGTTCGCCGGCAAAGCCTCGGTCGTGGCGGGCAATGCGAACAAGGTCGCGGCCTTGCTGGGACGCATTCTCCCCCAAACCTTCATGGCGCGGCAGCTCTACAAGTCTGCTGGCCAGCGGTACCACGAAAGATAGGGTGTCCGAGCCATTAGCAGCGGCAAACCAGTATGCTCAGGCGGGCCGGAACATATGGAAGAGTTGCTCCTCGGTGACCTCAAAATAGTCTGCGAGGCCGCCGCCCCGCATGATCGGTCGCGCGCTGCTGGTCCTGTAAATCCCGCCTTCGATCAATCCTTGGTCAATGTGAATGCCCACGGCTTCCCCCAACACAAGCCCTTGTTCGAGCGCTTCGTCGGCTTTGCCTTTGAGCCGGATGATTTGCGTGACCAAGCATTCCAATTGAACGGGGCTGGCGGCTACGCGGGGAGGCGCAACCATGTTCGAAGGCGCCTTCTCGAGGCCGGCCAGCACGAACTCATCGATCTCGGCAGCCACATTAGCGGAACTGGCGTTCATCGCTTCGGCGAGCTCGCGGGTGGCAAGATTCCAGACAAATTCGCGGGTTGATCGGGCGTTGGCCAAGCTATCTTTGAGGCCTTGCGAGTTGAATGCTATGATCGGCGGATCATAGTTGAACAGATTGAAGAAGCTGTACGGACCCAGGTTCGCTTTCCCCTCCTCGCTAAGGGTGCTGATCCAGCCTATCGGGCGGGGAACGACGATCGAATTCAGGGTATCATGTTTAAGCCCATGCCCCTTGCTTGGCTCATAGAAGTGACGCGCACGCATAACAGTTCTTCCCGGAATGGATGTGATCGATCTTCCTTGGACCGCTATCCGGCCGTCGGCCACGCACTCAGGTCATGTATCTGCCGGCATCGACATGAATTGTTTGCCCCGTCAGATATTCGGTCTCGATGATCATCCGTGTCGCCGGCCAAAGTTCTTCGGGGCGGCCCATACGCCCCAAGGGAAGGTTTTCAGTGGGGCCTGAATCAATCGCGTTGGCCATTCTGCTTTCGATCAACGCGGGAGCTATGGCGTTCGCGGTGATCCGGTGCGGGCGGAGTGCAGTGGCATAGGCATGCATCAGGCTCTCAACACCGCCTTTCGAAGCGGCATAGGCGGCTGAAAGTCCCCCGCCAGTGCGGGCGGCTGCCGAGGACATGAATATAAGCCGGCCACCGTCCCGCTTCATGTGAGGCCATGCCGCTTGCGAGACAAGAAACGCGCTCGTCAAATTTGCACGAAGCGTCTTTTGGAAATGCGCGAGATCGAGCCGGTCGATTGGGCAAACTTCGCCAATGCCCGCGTTGTTGATCACGCAGTCGATACGGCCGAAGTGCGCGAGCGTTTCGTTGATAAGTCGCTGAGCATCCTCGGCGAGGCTGACATCCGCCCGAATACCGATGCCGCCGTTCAAGCGAGACACCAACTGATCGGCTTCGGCGCTCTGCGAGCGATAATTCACAGCGACATAGTGCCCCTTGGACGCGGCCGCGACGGCGAGCGCAGCGCCGATGCCGCGTCCAGCGCCCGTGATCACGATGACCTTTGCCGAAGGTTTCTGGATGTTCTGCATGTTGTTTAACTCGTTGAAGAATAGGATGCGTGCCGTCCGCGGTCGCGCGGTCTCTCGCCTTATTTGACGCGTCGCCATTCGATCCGGATCTCGGTGCCCTCGGGCCGCCGGAACCTCTCGGACATGCGGTCGCCATCGACGGTTAGCGTCAGATCGTCACGGGTCCGCACGCTGCCCACCCAATTTGGGAATGTCGCTCCCTCGACGCGGTTACCGCTGAATTCTCCTTTTTCGTTGACGCTGTAGGTGCCGAAGAACCCGATGCTGCGTGACATGGCCTTCCGATTTTCGGCGTCCGTCCCCTCACCGCGCGCATCGGACGCAAACCGGGGGACGTTTGCGTCAGTGAGAACTTCCACGAAGTGCATGTCGGGAGTGAAGACGAGAAGCCCGTTGGGTTCGTCACCGTATGCGGGGGTGTTCTCGCCGCCGGGGTCAATCGTCGCCGATATCATCCGCCATGTGCCTACGACCTGGTTTACTGCGGAGGTCTGAGCGAAGGCGTGAGACGGGATCGCGAAGGCAAGAGCCAACATAACTGATCGAATGGACATGCTGTGTCCTTTCCTGTTGATGGGGTTCATGGTCATGTGGCTGATGCGGATCACATATCCTGCCGATCCGCGAACTCCGCGATTTCCTTCTGCGCCTCAAGGTCGGCCAGGCGTGCCGAAAGCGCCTGTGAAATAGAGGAATAAGCCGTGCTACCAAGCGCTAGCCGTGGGGGCGGCGTGTCGCTCTGGGCGGCCGCGATTATCGCGCCGACGGTCCGCGCAGCGTCACCCTTGATCTCGAAACTTCCGTCGCAGATCGCGCTGCGAACGGCTCCGGCTGGGGTGTCCTCGTAAGCGACCGAGGCTTCTGCCAGGTCGAGATTGTTTCCGAAATTCGTACCCGTCGGCCCCGGTTCGGCGATGATAAAGTCGATGCCGAAAGGGGCGACTTCCTGGGCGACGGATTCCACGAAGCCCTCAATGCCCCATTTGGTCGCGTGATAAAGGCTGAAGCCTGGATAGGCGATCTGCCCACCTTCGGAGGAGACCTGGACGATCCTTCCGCCACCTTGGTTTCGCAAATAGGGCAGCGCATTACGGATCAGATGGATTGAACCGGTAAGGTTGGTGGCGATCTGCCGATCAATTTGGGTGTTTGTGAGCTCCTCTGCGGCCCCGAACAGGCCGTAGCCTGCATTGCTGACGATCACGTCGATCCGCTGATGCCGCTCAAAAGCACTTTTGACTGCCGAGGAAATGGCGTCTGGTTCCATAAGATCGAGTTCGATGACATGCAGGCAGGCAGGGTAATGCTGCTTGAGCTGCGCCAGCGCCTCGGGTCGGCGCGCAGTAGCGACAACCGTATGACCTTCGGCAAGCAACTGTTGCGCCATCTCAAGGCCGAGTCCCGAGGTGCCGCCGGTGATGAGCCATGTCTTTGGCATGTTTATCCTCCAGCTGTTCGTTTTCGGATGTAGAGGAAGATATTGGTGATATAAGATCTCCAAAATGAGATAACATGGTGAAGATAAATCACGAATGATGCGTCCGAGCTTGAACGATTTGGCTGCTTTCTCAGCGGTGGCAAACCACCTCAGTTTCCGCGTGGCGGCCGACGCAATGGGTGTCTCGCGCTCTGCGCTTAGCCACGCGATCATCGGTCTCGAGGGAAAGCTGGGCGTCCGGCTGTTCAACCGGACAACACGCAGCGTGTCGCTCACCCAAGCCGGCGCAAACCTGCTGGCACGTCTTCAGCCGGTTCTGCAGGATCTCGATCAGGCACTCGACACCCTTTCGGAGGAGCGCGGTACCCCCAGCGGTACGCTGCGAATCAATGCGAACAAGAGCGGTGCCAGAATCCTGCTTGAAGATATCGTTCCCCGATTTCTCGATCTCTATCCCGACGTGGAGCTTGATCTGGTATCAGAGGGGCGGCTCGTCGATATTGTGGAGCAGGGTTTCGACGCCGGCGTGCGATTGCTGGAGACCGTGCCGCGAGATATGGTTGCGGTGAAGTTCGGGGGCGACGTGCGTTTTATCGCCGTGGTCGCTCCCTCGTATCTTCAGGGCAGCCCGACACCCCAAACACCTCACGATCTGTATGCGCATCGCTGTATCCGTCAACGTCTTCCCAGCGGGAAGCGCTATCGTTGGGAGTTTGCCAAACGCGACGCCGAGATCGCGATTGACGTGCCTGGCAACCTGACGCTCGACGACAATGATCTTCTTGTGCAGGCAGCAGCGACCGGTCGCGGCATCGCCTATGTGCCCGAGCACTTTGCCAAACCGCTTCTGAAGTCGGGTGCGCTTGTGACAGTTCTTGATGATTGGTGTCCGCTGATACCGGGTCTGGCGCTTTACTTCCCGCGTAGCCGGCACGTGCCGTCGCCTCTACGAGCGTTTATCAATCAGCTGAAGCAATGGGACGGAAACCAATGACGTCACGATGGCGAACAACGCCATTTCACCGTCAAGCGAGGCCAGAAGGCCTGGCGGGAGTTTTTTAGAATGCGGACAAGACATATGATGTCGGCGTCAGGCAGCGGCCTGCTCAGCCCCATTTTCGCGGTCGCGTTGTTGGCTCTTTCCGGCGCTTCCGCCGAAGCGCAATCTGTTGGCGGCCCCGTTTATAGCGAACCTTCCCCCGCTGTGCCCCACCCCGTTGACAGAACATTTGAGGGTACGGTGGCGCTGCACGTCGATGCAACCGATGTCCGGCGCGGCATTTTCTCAGTGCGACAGCAAATTCCAGTCGTCCGGGGCGGCCCGATCACCCTCCTTTATCCCAGATGGGAACCCGCGAGTCACGGGCCGAGCCTTACGGTCACCGATCTCGCGGGCCTCTTCATCGAAGCAGGGGGCCGGCGAATTCCCTGGCAGCGCGACCCTTATGAACCGCATGCCTTCCATCTGGACGTGCCACCCGGCACGCATGTTCTCGACGTGCGCTTTCAAATGGTGGCGGGCGGCGATCTGCTGACGCCGGATATCGTATCGGTGCCGTGGCAGCGCCTTATTCTCTACCCCGCCGGCTGGTACGCCCGGAACCTCCCCGTCGCGGCAACGCTGACTTTGCCGGAGCATATGCGCCCCTTCACCGCGCTGGAGTTGGAGAGCAGAGAGGGGACGGTCATGCGGTTTGCAGCCACCACGCTGGAAACGCTTCTCGATGCACCGGTGCTTGCCGGGCGCTATGCGGCACAGGTGCCGCTTACGGCTTCGGGTTCTGGCGAAGTGTCGCTGGACATGGTCGCGCTCCGCCCCGGCGATCTCAACATCCCCGACGAACGGCTGGTCGAATTGCGACGGTTGATCGGGCAGATTCGCGCCGTGTTCGGGTCGCCGCCCTTCGCGCGCTACGACATTCTCGCGCGGCTCGGCGATGATGGCTCATCAGGAGGAACAGAGCATCGCGCGTCCAGTGAATACGCATTGGCATCATCGCTGTTTCGGGACTTGACGGGCCAGCTACTCTCGCGCGATCTGATCGCGCACGAAATCGTCCATGCCTGGAACGGCTTCGCTCGGACACCTGACGATCTCTGGGCACCGACACCCAACGTCCCCGTCTCGGGAAGTCTGCTATGGATGTATGAAGGGCAGACCGAGTTTTGGGGACGTGTGCTGGCCACGCGCGCAGGCCAGTTCAGTTTGGCCGAGCTGCGCGATCGGCTGGCGATGGACGCAGCCGAGGCTGCCGCGCGACCAGGCCGGGCGTGGAGACCATTGTCCGACGATGTGAATTACCCATCCTTCATGCTTCGCCAAGCCGTGCCGTGGCGGGACTGGCAGCGAAGGCGGGACTATTATTCGGAAGGCGTGATGTTGTGGCTGGCGGTTGATGCCGAACTGCGCGAGCGGAGCAACGGCCGTCGAGGAATCGACGATTTCGCAAGCGTTTTCTTTGCCGGCGCTGCTCCCGAGGTGCCGACCCGCACCTATACATTCGCCGACATCTGCGATGCGCTCAACCAGGTCGCGCCGTCGGATTGGAAAGGATTCCTACGGACCTGGATCAATGGACATGATGAACTCGACACGACTAGCGGACTGGAGCGGCACGGGTGGCGACTGACTTTCAGCGGCGTGCCCACGGCGACGTTCCGGGCGAGCGAGGAAGAAGCCGGGGTTATCGACCTGACCTATTCGATCGGGCTGACGGCGCGTGCCGACGGCACGGTTCGGGCGGTCTCCTGGGACAGTCCAGCCTATCAGGCCGGGCTACGGCCCGGCGGTCGGATCTCAGCCGTCAATGATACGGTCTTCGACCGCGACATCCTTCTGAACGCGGTTGGGGATTCGGCAAGGCGTCCCCTCGTTCTGACCATCGAACAGGATGGGCATCGATCAGAAGTTCCGATCCGCTATGCGGGCCCGCTTCGCTATCCGCGGCTCGAGCGGATCATGGAGCGGCCGGACACGCTCGCAACGCTATTAGCTGCTCGCTAAAAGGGGCATTGGCAAAACTGCACTCGACCAGCATTTGTATGGTCGATTGGCGCGATCGGATTTGTTTCGACATGTCCGCCTGCCTAAGTTTTTTTAATGCGAGGCCCAAACACCTTTTCACTGCCGATCGGTGTGCTGTCGAAATTCGGCATGCCGGTCGAACGGCTGTGTGCACGTGCTGAAGTTGCGGCGTCGAACGCGTGGGTGACGAGCGATTTCTTCCGGATCTGGGCCGCGGCGGAGGAAGAATTCAATGACCCCGGCGCGGGCATTCGCTTTGGCGACGAAGGGATCGCGCGCGGTTACGGCGTGGCGGCGATCGTCGCCTTGCACGCGCCGGACCTTCGCAGTGCCCTTGCTGCGCTGTCCCGATACAAAAGCCTGACCTGCCCCGAACTTGTCGAGATCGAGGCAAGTGGAGGCGAAGCCGTCGTTCGTTATCGCTGGCTCCAGGCGACCGGTCCGGTCCCGCGCCTGCTCGTGGATGTGACCATGGCGTCCCTGCGCCAGCTCGCCTGGCGAGGAACCGGCGGAAAGGTTGCGCCCATGCGGCTAGAACTGGCGCGGCGTCCGAGCGACCAGGAGCTTCTGCGTCGCCACTTCGGTTGCCCAAGATCAGCCCGGCGTTGAGATCGGCTAGGTATAGCTCGCACAGCTCCTTCACCGTGACAGCCTTATGATCGAGCTGCCGCTCCTCGGCGGGGTTGTCGCCTTTGGCAACGCGGCCGAGCTGGACCTTCGCCTCCTGCCGGGCAAGATCGGGCGTCCAGACGCCGTGAAGACCGATCGTGTAGCGCCGCGAGCGGCCCTGCGCGCGATACTGGATCAGGTAGCTGCGCTTGCCCGAGGTGAAGACCCGCAAACCGAGGCCGGGCAGGTCGTCATCCCAGATAAAGTAGTCCTTGTCCCGGATCTCGGCGGCATCCACAACGCGCTTGCTGAGCTTGGTCATCGGCCTTCCTTCACCACGCTTTGCCATGCTTCCGCGGAAGCGCCACGGAAGCAGATGGGAGCCAATTCACGGTAAGGGTGGCTTAGCATGGGAAAGCTCGCTGATACAGATTTCCCATTGAGAACCGTAGGTTAGCGTAGAAAAACAAACCCTAGCGTAGACTGGCGTGGGTGGTTAGTATTAGCTCCGAAGGCAAAGGCCAGTGGTTCGAATGCACTTGGGTGCGCCATTATTTCAATCACTTAGCCGACCCGAACGAAGCCAACACAGCCACGGGTGTGCGGTAATATGCATGCTATTATCAATTTCGGCGGTTGAAAGCATC
>NZOF01000038.1 GCA_002695185.1 Erythrobacter sp. | reverse complement strand
TGAGGCCGATCGCTCGGACCTCGTTCCAACACCATCATTCTGAGGGACAGCCACCCACCTGGCTACCTTGGAGACGCCGGCCCATTACGGCATCTAGCTCAAAGCGATCCAGTTTTCAGGTGGGAGAGCAGTTTGATCTGGCACCCAAACCGCAGTCAGCTTGCCAGCTCGATGGAGCCGGGCCAGGCTTACAGCGTCGCGACGGTTGGCCTTTACCCGGTCGCCCGCAAGTTTGGGAATGAGCGATGGCGCCACCACCTCACAATGGTGGCCGAGCTCAAGGATCTGGCGGTATAGATCGTATCCCGTTGGACCAGCCTCGTAGCAGAAATGAAGCTTGGCGCCGCGCTTCGCAAGCTTGCCCACCATCGATGCTACCGACGCCGGCTCCCCTGAGATATCGCCAAAAAACCGTACTTCGCCACTCCGCTCGCCCTCGGCGACCGCGACTGAAATCTTCAATTTTGATGCATCGAGTCCAACGAAAAGCTCGCTATCCTTTCCCATGGTCCGCCCTCGCTTAAGCATGGGGCTAGGTGCCGGCCCATCCGGCGCAATCCCGCATCGTGCTAAATACGGGGGCGGGGCACCTTCGCAGCCCGAACATACGGCCTTTTGGACGGCACAATCGAAAGCGGACGCTCGTCTGACAGTGCGGTGATGGCGCTTACGCATAACATCTGCCAATGCCATTCAAACGCAGCAAGCATGATGATAAAGGCTTTGTGACGGCCTCAGATATCATGCTCCAAATCATAGTTTGATCGAGGCTGGACCTTCGATCTGGTCTCCTCGAAGTTACTCGAGCGTTTCTGACCCTAGTTGCAGAGTAGCTCCGGCTGCAGCCAGCATGACCGCGCCAGCGAAGGCCATGGTCCAGATCGGTTCGGTCGGGAAGAAATGGCGCATGATCGTGCCCATCACCGTCGCCACCAGCAATTGCGGGATGACGACGAAGGCGTTGAACAGGCCCATATAGATGCCAAGCTTGGTCTGCGGCACGCTGGAGGCGAGCATCGCATAGGGCATGGCAAGGGTCGAGGCCCAGGCGATGCCGATCGCCACTTCCGACAGGAGCAGCGCCTGCGCATCGCGCAGGACCAGGAAGGACAGGAAGCCGAGCGCGCCGAGCGTCAGCGCCAGCGCATGGGTCCGGGCCTGGCCGATGCGGCGGGCGAGCGGCTGGAGCAGGAAGGGCGCGGCGAAGGCGGCGACGCCATTATAGGTGGCGAACAGGATGCCGACCCAATTGCCCCCTTCATTATAGGCGGCACTGGTCGGGTCGGCCGATCCGAAGACATATTGGGCGACCACCGGCGTGGTATAGATCCACATGATGAAGAGCGCCGACCAGGTGAAGAACTGGACCAGCGCCAGCTTCTTCATCATCGCCGGCATGGTCGCGAAATTGCCGACCACATGGCTGAGCAGATTGTCGGTCCGGCCCTGCGCGTGGAGGCCGCGCGCGACGATGCGGGCGATGCCATAGGCGGCAAGGAGCCCGCCCAGCAGATACAGCTCCTTTTCAAGCGCCCAGCCCCAGACAGCGGCGATGATGGCAAGGCCGGCGACGATCCAGAGCGGACCACCAGCGGGGACCGGCGGCGCCTCCTCCTGGCTTGCCGCGTCGCTGGCCTGGGCAAAGCGGGCCATCTGCTCGGGCGAATATTCGCGGGTGGTGAGCACGGTCCAAAGCACGGCAAGGAACAGCGCGGCGCCGCCGATATAGAAGCTGACCCGCACCGTGTCGGGAATCATGCCGGCGGGGGCGACATTGGACACGCCCATCTGGTCGAGCAGCCAGGGCGTGGAGGAACCGATCACCGCGCCGGTGCCGATGAAGGCGGTCTGGATCGCATAGCCGGCCATATGCTGTTCCTTCGCCAGCATGTCGCCGACAAAGGCGCGGAACGGCTCCATCGAAACGTTGAGCGAGGCGTCGAGAATCCAGAGCATCAGCGCGGCGGCCATCAGGCCGGGCGCATTGGGCATGCCGAACAAAGCGAGCGCCGCGAACAGCGCACCGGCGAAGAAATAGGGCCGGCGCCGGCCGAGACGGCACCAGGTGCGATCGCTATAATGGCCGATCACCGGCTGGACCAGCAGGCCGGTCAGCGGCGCGGCGATCCACAGCAAGGCGAGATTGTCGAGATTTTCCCCCAGCGACTGGAAGATGCGCGACATGTTGGCGTTCTGCAGCGCGAAGCCGATCTGGATGCCAAAGAAGCCGAAGCTGATATTCCACAGCCCCCAGAAGCCCTGGCGCGGCCGGCCATCGGACGTCGTCGCGCCCGGTTCCAGCCCCATCCCATTCATTCCGGCCATCCCCATCCTTCGCCTTAACTTCGCACATTTCCCGCACATTTTGACATTAAGTTGCGAGCGTCTGATCCTATCGGAAAGTCTGCGTGCATGCGGTCACGCAGCCTATCAAGCGCAGGCGGAATAGGACAGCCGGGGCTGTTGATCGCTCCCGTTCGATCCTGCGTCATCCTGACGAAAGTCAGGATCCATTCGGCGCGACATCTGCGAGCGAGCGCTGAATGGATCCCGGATCAAGTCCGGGATGACGGTAGGAACAGAAGAGGCGTCAGCCTTCACCGCTTGCGCTTGCCGCCGCTGGCGACGAAGCGGATCGCCTGGCCGCCGCCGGGCGCAAGGTCGATAGCGAGGACATCGCCCTTCTTCACCTGCTTCTTTTCGATCACGATCGCGTGGCGTGCCTCGGTGCGATAGTCTGCGCCGGGACCGTCGCGGTAGATTTCGGCGGTGTAGCTGCGGCCGGCATCGAGGAAGTCGAGCGTGACCTTGGACGAGCGCGCCTGTTCATCGCCGACCGCGCCCAGATACCAGTCGTCGCTGCCCTTCGCCTTGCGCGCGATGGTGACATAGTCGCCGACCTCGCCATTCAAGGCGCGGGTGTCGGACCAGTCGGTCGGCACGTCCTTGATGAACTGGAAGGGGCCGGGATATCTGGCGTAATTTTCCGGCGTGTCGGCCGCCATCATCACCGGGGAATAGAGGACGACATAGAGGGCGAGCTGCTTGGCGATGGTCGAGTGGATCGTACTGCCTTCCGAACCTGACAGGCTGAGCACGCCCGGCGTGAAGTCCATCGGGCCGCCCAGCAGCTGGGTGAAGACCAGGTTCGCCTCATGCTCGGGCGGGTTCTTGCCGCCGACCCAGGCATTATATTCCATACCCCGGCCGCCTTCGCGCGCGACCCAGTTGGGATAGGTGCGGCGCAGGCCCGTGTCCTTGACCGGTTCATGGCTGTCGATGCTGACATGATATTTGGCGGCGGTCTGCACGACGCGCAGATAATGGTTCACCATCCACTGGCCTTCATGCCATTCGCGATGCTTGGCGCCATCGGCGTCGACCCGCTCGATCTGGCCGGCATCGGTGACATAGCCGGTCTTCACCACCTGCTCGCCATGGTCGGCCGCCCATTTGAAGGCGGTGTCGAGCTGGCCATCATAATGGCTGGCCGATCCGCCGGTTTCATGATGGCCGATCAGGGTGACGCCCTTGGATTTCGCATAGGCGGCAAGGCAGTCTGCGTCGAAATCCTGCGTCGGCTGCGAGAAGTTCATATCCTTGCCGTTGCCGAACCAGTTGCCGTCCCAGCCGACATTCCAACCCTCGACCAGCACGGCGGGGATGCCGCTGGCAGCGGCGAAATCGATATAGCGGCGGACATTGGCGGTGGTGGCGCCATGTTTGGGACCGCGCGCCCAGCTCCATTCGCCCTTGATCATGTTCCACCAGACGCCGACGAACTTGCCTGGCTTGATCCAGCTTGAAACGTCGCCGAGCTTGTTCGGCTCGTTCAAGTTGAGGATCATGTGGTTCATGTAGAGGCCGGCGGCATCGTCGGCGACGGCGATAGTGCGCCAGGGGGTGGAGAAGCCGGCGTCGCGCGATACCTTGGGCGCGCCCGCCCCCGGCGTCAGATCGGCGCGGAAAGTATTGCCCTCGGCACGGGCGAGATTCATGCCCGCATAATCGACCAGCGCGGCCTCATGCAGGGCGACATGGGTGCCGTCGGCGAGCTTGACCGTCATCACCGTCTGGGCGGTGCCGACCGCGTCGAGCGGGGTGCGGTTGTAGAGATATTCCTCGCGGTTCCACTCATAGGCGGGCTTCCACCAGGCGGTGCCGCCCTGCGCGAAGGCGAACTGGGTCAGTTCCTCGGCAATGTTGGCGTGATGGAGATTGGCCTGGTCGGGCAGGCTGTAGCGGAAGGCGACGCCGTCATCGAACAGGCGGAAGGTCACATCCATCTCGCGCTGGAGATCGCCCTTTTCGCGGAACACCAGCGTCAGCTCATTATGATGGTCGCGGATCCTGGTCCATTCGCCCCACGGCTGGGTCCAGCTCGTGTCGCTGCTCGCCTGCTTACTGTCGGCGAGCGTCAGGTTGCGCTCGATCTTGGGCGCATCGGTGAACATGAAGCCCAAACGGGAATCGGCGATCAGCGGCTTGCCATTGCGCTGCACGGCATAGCTGGGGCGCCCCTCGCCATCGAGGCTGATGGTGAGGGTGATATGGCCATCGGGCGAGGCGGCCCTGGCCACCACATCGGCGCGCGCGGCGGTGGGCGCGAGCGCCAGGGCAATGAGCGGAAGAGCGAGCGCGGTCAGTCGCGTCATGGGAACGTCCTTAAACTTGGAAGGCGGCGACGAGGCCGGATGCGGGGGCGAAATTCCAGTCGGCGATGGTGCCGGTCGACAGTTCGACCTGCCAGCGGTCCGCATCGGCCGGGCGCCAGGCGACGGGGCCGGTGCCGAGGTTGAAGACGCAGAGGCGCTGCTGTCCGTCCTGCGTCCGTGCAAAGGCGAGCAGATCGTCCGGCGTATCGAGAAAGGTGATCGTGCCGCTGCGCAGCGCCGGGGTGGCGTTGCGCAGGGACAGCACCTCGCGCGTCCAGTGGAGCAGCGAGGCGGGATCGGCTTCCTGCGCGTCGACGGCGAGCGGGCGATGCGCCTCCCCCACCGGCAGCCAGGGCCTGGCATTGGAGAAGCCGAGCCAGGGCGCCGCGCCGGTCCAGGGCATGGGCGTGCGGGCGCCGTCGCGCGACAGGGTCAGCGGCCAGTTGGCGATCGCTTCGGGATCCTGCAGATCCTCGAACGCGATATCGACCTGCGGCAGGCCCAGTTCCTCGCCATAATAGAGGAAGATATTGCCGCGCAGACAGGCCAGCAGCAGCATCTTCATCCGGCAATAGGCATGGGCGTCGATGTCGCCGGCCCAGCGCGAGACGGCGCGCGGCGCATCATGATTTTCGAACGCCCAGCTGGGCCAGCCAATCCCCTGCTCCGCCGGCCAGCGCGACAGCGCGTCTTTCAGGAACGGCGCGGTCAATTTGGGCGCGTAGAGGAAGTCGAAGCCATAGGCGGTGTTGAGGCGATGATCGCCCTGGGTGAAGGCCTTCATCTCCGCATCGCTGTCATCCCCGCCGACTTCGGCGACGGTGAAGCGGTCGGGATATTCGTCGAACACCGAACGCACCTTTTCCAGGAACAGCGGAATGTCCGGGTGGCTCTGGCTGTAGCGCTTGATCTGGAAATCATACGGACGCGTGCGAATGCGGCCCTCTTCGGGCGCGGGCGGATTGTCGCGCAGTTGCGGGTCGGGCATCGAATGGTTGATCGCGTCGATGCGGAAGCCGTCGACGCCGCGATCGAGCCAGAAGCGCACGATATCCAGCACCGCCGCCTGCACCTTTCCATTGTGCAGGTTGATCTGCGGCTGCTCCTTCAGGAAATTGTGCATGTAGTATTGGCCGCGCCGCGCGTCCCAGGTCCAGGCCGGGCCGCCGAACACCGACTGCCAGTTGTTGGGCGGCGTGCCGTCGGGCTTGGCATCGGCCCAGACATACCAGTCGGCATGGTCGTTCTGGCGGCTGGAGCGGCTTTCGATGAACCAGGGATGTTCGTCGGAGGTGTGGGCCCAGACCTGATCGACGATGATGCGCAGGCCGAGGTCATGAGCGCGGGCGATCAGCGCGTCGAAATCGGCGAGCGTGCCGAAGATCGGATCGACATCGCAATAATCCGACACATCATAGCCGAAGTCGCGCATCGGGCTCTTGAAGAAGGGCGAGAGCCAGATGGCGTCGACGCCGAGCGAGGCGACATAGGGAAGATGGGCGGTGATGCCGGCCAGATCGCCGATGCCGTCGCCATTGGAGTCGGCGAAGCTGCGCGGATAGATCTGATAGATGGTGGCGCCGCGCCACCAGGGAGTCAGTGCGTCGGTCATTGCGGATTAGCGCTCCGTACAGCGCAGACGCTGTAGCCAAGGGGAGGAAGGTCGAGGGCGAGGCTGCCGGGCGCGGACGCGCGCGGGGCACAGGCCGCGCCGGCAAGGGTGTCGAAAGCGGTGGAGGCAGCGTCCACCTGAACCTGCGCCCTGATCGGCGCGGTCGATGTGTTGAAGGCGATCAGATATTCCGCGCCCGTGTCGGGATCGAAGCGGGAGACGGCGAACAGGCCGGGTTCGTCGCCGCGCGCGCGGATCGTCTCGCTGCCCCGGCGCAACGCGGCATGGCCGGTGCGCAGGCGGGCGAGCGCCGCGAGCTCGCGATAGAGCGGATGGGCGGGGTCGAAGCTCGGGGTGGCGGTGGTGGCAGTGCTGCCGAGCAGGCGATTGTCGTTATAGCTCGCCACTTGGCTGCCGAACATATCCTCGCGCGCGTCCTGATCGCCGCCATCGCCGACGAAGCCCTGCTCATCGCCATAATAGATGGTTGGCACGCCGCGCAGCGTCAGCAGCATGGCGTTGGCGAGCATCACCCGGCGCAGCACCTCATCCTCGCCAGCCTGCGGGAAGGCGCGGCGGACGAAGGTGGCGAAACGGCCGGCGTCATGATTGCTGACGAAGGTCGGCAACTGGCGCGCGGTGGCGGCGCCACCCTGATAGAGGGCATCGCCGGTCAGCATGCGCTCCCAGGTGGCGGTCGCCGCCTTGCCCGCGACGGTTTCCAGCGCGGCCTGGCGGAAAGCGAAGTCGAGCACGGCGGGGAAGCCACCTTCGCGGGTATGCCAGGCAAGCGGGCCGGCATCGACCGTCTCGACATAGACTTCGCCAAAGACATGGAAATTGGGGATACCGCGCGCTTTGGCCCGCGCCTGCATGGCGGGGACGAACTGCTGCCAGAAATGCGGGTCGACATGGCGGGCGGTGTCGATGCGGAAGCCGTCAATGCCGAAGCGGTCGATCCAGCCGCCGAAAATGTCGATCATGCCGGCGATCACGCGCGGATGTTCGGTCATCAGATCGTCGAGCCCGGCAAAGTCGCCCATGGTCGCGCTCTCGCCCGAATAGGTCGTCTCGCCGCGATTATGATAATAGCGCACATCGTTGAGCCAGGCCGGGTTCTTCACCGCCTGCTCGCCCTTCGGCACGAAGGGGGTATAGGCATAGGCGGGGTCGGTTAGCTTGCCGAAATTGGCGGCGCTATGATCGGCGTCGCCGGCAAAGCCCGGATTGATCGCCGGGCCGGCCATGCCGCCGCGGCGCTGATAGGGATAGTCGGCGCGCGAGCGATAGGGACAGGGCCGGTCGGCGCATTCGCGATATTGGATCACGTCAGCCGTATGGTTGGCGATGATGTCCATATAGACCTTCATCCCCCGGCCATGGGCGGCCTTCACCAGCGCGGCGAAATCCGCGTCGGTGCCGAAATGCGGATCGACATGCTCGAAATCGGTGATCCAGTAACCGTGATAGCTGGCGCTTTCCTGCCCCTTGGGACCCTGCACCGGCTTGTTGCGGAAGATCGGGCCGACCCAAATGGCGGTGGCGCCCAGCCCCTGAATATAGTCGAGCCGGCGGATCAGCCCCTGGATGTCGCCGCCATGGTAGAAGCCCTTGGACGCGGGATCATAGCCGGTCTGGAGCCGATCGCCCTTGAGGCCGCCCTTGTCATTGGCGGGGTCGGCATTATCGAACCGGTCGGGCAGGACGAAATAGATGACTTCATCTTCGGGCAGGCGGGCGCGGAAACCGTCATCCTGTGCCATCGCCGGAGCGGGAAGCGCGCAGAGCGCAGCCAGCAGCATTGCCGTTCGTCCGCGCATGGCCTTCATCCCTCCCATTGCCGCTTGTGCCCGATTACCGCGGCTTGGCCCCTTCTTAGTCGGCGGGGACAGGGCGGGCCAAGGGAGCGGCATACGTATTCAGACTGGTTTCAAACCCTTCTATTCCCAATGGAGACTCGCTGGCGTAGGGTCGCGCCATGGCCACCAACGACAAAGTGACATCCTTCGACATCGCCACGCTGGCCGGCGTGTCCCAGCCGACCGTGTCGCGCGCGCTGCGCGGCGACAAGACGGTGAGCGAGGCGACGCGGCTGCGGGTCGAGGCGATCGCCCGGCAGTTCAATTACACGGTGGACAAGAATGCATCCTCGCTGCGGCGGGGCAAGAGCAATACGCTGGCCCTTTTGTTCTTCGAGGATCTGCTGCCCGACGAAAGCTGGATCAACCCCTTCTTCCTGTCGATGCTGGGGCCGATCCTGCAGACCTGCGCCAAGCGCGGCTATGACCTGCTGACCAGTTTCCAGCAGCTGTCGACCGACTGGCATGTCGATTATGAGGATAGCCGCAAGGCCGACGGCATCATCCTGCTGGGCTATGGCGACTATGAAATCTATCGCACCCGGCTGGAGCAATTGGTGGCGCAGGGCACGCATTTCGTGCGCTGGGGATCGGTCGACCAGCATGCGCTGGGGATGACGATCGGCTGCGACAACCGGCGTGGCGGGCGCGACGCGGGCGCCCATCTGATCGCGCGCGGATGCAGCCGGATCGCCTTTCTGGGTGACGCATCGAGCCATTATCCTGAGTTTCGCGACCGCTATGCCGGCCTGTCCGACGTGCTGCGCGAGGCCGGCCATGCGGTCGACCCCGGCCTGCATGTCGATGCGCTGTCGACCGAGCAGTCGGGTTATGAGGCGGCGAGCCAGTTGATTGCGCGCGGGGTGAAATTCGACGCGATCTTCGCCGGGTCCGACCTGATCGCGATCGGCGCGATGCGGGCGCTGGACGAACATGGCCTGTCTGTGCCCGACGACGTCGCCCTGATCGGCTTCGACGATATCCCCGCCGCCAGCCTGACACGACAGCCGCTGACCACCGTGGCGCAGGATTATCTGCACGCGGGCGAGGTGCTGGTCGACGCCCTGATCGGCCAGATCGACTGCAAGCCGGTGACGCCGACGCTGCTGGTGCCCCGGCTGGTCACGCGCATGACGGCGTAAATTATCTCCCCTCCCTCCTTCTCCCGCAGGCGGGAGAAGGTTACGGAGCCTTGGCGGCGCAGACGGCTAGGTGCAGTTGGATGAGGGCCCTGCGCTCATCGCAAAACAGACCCTCGCGTCCTCCCACCGCTACGCGGCGGGCCCCTCCATCTCCCGCAAGCGGGCGAAGGAATATCGGTGCCGTTTCTCTCCCTCTAACCCCAAAGAAAAACGGACCGCCCTCCCCTTCAAGGGGTGGCGGTCCGGGGAGGGGGATTGCCCGCGTGCAGTCGGGCAATCCGGGGAGGGATCAGTTAGAACTTGCCCGGTCGGCCGGAGGCCGATCAGAACTTGTAGGTCAGGCCCAGATAATAATCGCGGCCGTAGCGCTGATAGTCGATGACCTGGCGCTTATCGCCATTCTGATAGGTGACGAAGGGCTGGTCGGTGAGGTTCTTGCCCTGCAGCAGGATCGACAGGCCGGTGAGCGGCCCCGACTGGAATTCATAGCCGATCTGCGCGTCGAGAATGCCCTCTGCCTTGGCGGTGCGGAAGGTCGGCGCGGCCGAGAGGCCGGCGACTTCGCCCAGGAAGGAAGAGCGATAGCGATAGGAGACGCGCGCCTGGAAACCGCTCTTTTCATAATAGGCCGTGCCGCTGGCGACCCATTTGGACAGGCCCGGCAGGGTGACGACGTCGGTCGGGTTGCTGCCATATTTGACTTCGCTGTGGGTGTAGGAACCGCTGGCGAAGATGCCGAAGCCGTCGAGCGTTTCGCTGAATACCTTGAACGGCAGCGAGACGGTGCCTTCCGCCCCCATGATCGTGCCCTTGCCGGTGTTGGCCGGGGCCTTCAGCAGGCCGATATAGCTGCCGTCGGCGATGATCTGGTTGCGGATGTCGGCGGGCAGCGAGGCCAGCACGTCCGAGAAATCATAGGCGATATTGTTGTTGGGATCGACGAAGTCGGTCAGATTCTTGAAATAGCCCGCGAGCGAGACATAGCCGCCGCCCGGAAAATATTTCTCGATCGACAGGTCGATATTGGTCGACTGATAGGGACGCAGCGCGATGTTGCCACCGTTCGAGCTGAACGGGCTATATTGCGGGTCGGAGCCAAGGCCGACATTGGCCAGGTTGAAGCTATATTCCTGGTTGATCCGTTCCTGGTCCATGCGCGGGCGAACCATGGTCTGGGCCGCGCCCAGCTTAACGAAGAAACCGGGCTCCAGCTCGACCGACAACTGCGCGCTCGGCAGGAAATTGGTATAGCTTTCCTTGCCCGAGGCGGGGACCACGGTGACGATGCCATCGGCAAAGTTGGAAATGGTGCCGGTCGATGCCTGGCGGGTGTGGATTACCTGCACGCCGATCGCGCCCTTGAGCGGTTTGCCGCCCAGATCGCCGTCCAGCGTCATCTTCGCATAACCGGTGAAGACATCTTCCTTCACGACATTGTCGCGCACCAGCGACGAAGGACGATTGTCGAACACGGCGTCGAGCGTGTTGTTGTAGAGATAGAGCGGATCGAGCGTCAGCATCGCCGGCACGCCCAGATAGTCGAGCGAGACATTCTTGCCGAGCAGCGCGTCCTGCGGCACCGGCGCCGAACCGGGCGTGCCATTGGCGATGGTGCAATCCGTGCCGCCGGTCGGGCAGAGGAAATAGCTGGTATAGGCGCTGGTCTTCTTGCGCCGGCTGTAATTGCCGCCAATTTCCCAGTTGCTGAAGATGCTGCCGGAAATGTCGCCGACCAGGTTGGCGCGGAACGACTTCATGTCGTCGATGAACTTGGGCCGGTTGAGGAAGCCCGCCTGCACGACGGCGGTGGTGCCATTATAGCCCCAGCCATTGGGGTCGGTCAGGCTGATGACATTGGGGTCGCTGTAATCGAGCGTCGGCACGATGCTGAACAGGCCGTTCGACTGGCGCTCGACGCGCACCGTGTCGGACACGCCCGAACGCAGATAGCCGGTGCCCGAGTAGGTTTCGAGCAGGAAGTCGGTGCGCTTGGCGCGCGACCAGCTGGCGTCGACATTGAGCTTGAGCCGATCGTTCAGGCGGATGTCGTTGTTCCAGCCGAGCGAAATGGTGTCGGCCTTGCGCTTGTTATAGTCGTTGCGCTGGACGCCATAGACGTTGGAGAAGGTGGCGCCGGTGACGAAGCCATTTTCGACCGTCACGTCGCTGACGCCGACGTCCGTGCCCCAGACGAGCGGGAATTCGATGCCGCGCAGGCGCTGTTCTTCCTCGAAATGCGAGGCGAGGACGTCGAAGGTCGAGTGGAAATTGTCGCTCGGCTGCCATTCCAGCGTACCGACCATGCCGTAGCGCTTGAGCAGGTTCGACTGCACATAGGGCTTGGCGCCGCCGATGATCAGATTGCCGTCGGCATCGGTGGGATAACCCCAGGCGTTGAAACGCTCATTCTGCGACGGGGTCTGCGAGGCGGCGAAGCCCAGCGACAGGCCCAGCGTGTCGTCGGCGAACTGATCGACATAGGTGGCCGAGGCACGATAGCCATAGCGTTCGCCATCGGGATTGAGCTTGTCCATGCCGTTCATCTGGCCGCGCAGCGACACGGCGAGGATGCGGTCATTCTTGTCGAGCGGACGCAGCATACGCAGGTCGACCGTGCCGGAGATGCCGGCGGCGATCAGCGCAGCGTCGGCGCTCTTGTAGACATTGACGTTCTGGAAGAATTCCGACGGATACTGGTCATATTCGACGCCGCGATTGTCGCCGACGGTGACCTGTTCGCGGCCGTTTAGCAGGGTGGTCGAGAAGTCCGGGCCAAGGCCGCGGATCGACAGGCGCTGATCGCGGCCTTCGAGGCGCTGGGCGGTAACGCCGGGCAGACGGGCCAGCGAGTCCGCGATCGACACATCGGGCAGCTTGCCGACATCTTCGGCCGAGATGGAATCGACGATCAGCACGGAATCGCGCTTCACCTTGGCGGCGGAGGCGAGCGACGCGCGAATGCCGGTGACGACGATGTCTTCAGTCAATGATTTTTCAGATGGCGATTCTGTTCCGGCCAGTGCCTGAGCCTGGGCAATTGCCGGAAACGAAAGTGCAGCGCCAGCTAGCAATGTGATGCGAAAAACGGAGCAATGGAAATGACGCATTGCCTGTGCCTCCCCTAACTTTTTATTTTGAGTGCGTTGATCTGGTCTATGTTCTCAAGCTTAATCCGCCGGTGGCCGCTTGGACAGATTTCAACATACGTATTCAACTGCGGCGAACAGGCCTGCTTCCGGTTTGCTCACGCGCGTTCGGCCCTGCATGGCATTGCTGCTCAGTTGAGGGCGTTAGCGAGCGAGATCGATCGGCTAGAGGCACAGATCCTCGATTGGCATCGCAACGACGAGACAAGCCGGAGATTGGCCACGATCCCAGGGATCGGGCGGATAACAGCCTCGGCTATCGCCGCTGCGGTGCCTGACGCATCTGGGCGTGGCCACCGGCCCTCGGAAGCCGAACCCTTCTGGAAAGCCTTCCTGCGCTCTCTGGCCGACCGGGGCTTGCGCGGTGTGAAGTTGGTCATCGCCGACGATCACAAAGGGCTGCGCGCCGCCGCCAGCAAGGTATTTTCCGCGACCCGGCAGCGCTGCCGGGTGCACTGGATGCGCAACGCGTTCGCCCATGCCGCGCCCAAGCAACGGCCCGCCGTCATCGCCATGATCAAGACCATCTTCCAAAATGCGGAACGTGCGGGCGATCCGATCTTCGAGCCGATGGCAGCGAACCGCAAGGGCGCCGCATCCGCGCGCGCCGTAGACCTTGGCCAGATCGAACTATTTCCCGAGCACCGGATCGAAAAGGAACAGACCGTGGCGGAGCTGAACGCCAATGTCTGGATACTGTTCGTCGAGGCCCAGGGCCAGAACGTACGTGCAGAATTCTCCCGCCCCAAGGCAATCAGCGACGAGCAGTACGCAGGCTTCCACGAACGCATTCTTCTGGTACAGGGCAGCGAATGGGATACCCCAGACCCGCTGTCGGATGACGGCGAGCCGCCTGCAGATTTTGAGGTTACCGTCTCCCGCAAGGGCTGACAAATGCTATGTTCAATGCTCAAAGACTGATCCTTGCTCGCAAGCGGCGCAAGCTTACGGCGCGCGCGCTTGCCGATGCGATCGGCGCTTCGCCGATCACGATCTCACGTCTGGAGAATGCGGCAAATGAGCCGGGGCTTGAGACGGTCGAGGCCCTCGCCCGTGCTCTGGAATTTCCCAAGGAATTCTTCTTCGGCGAGGAGTTCGACGAACTATTGGGGCATGCGGCAAGCTTCCGGAGCCTGTCCTCGATGACGGCCAAGGAGCGCGACGCCGCGCTCTCGGCGGGCGCGATCGCCTATCTGTTCCACGACTGGGTGGCGGAACGGTTCAACCTGCCAGCGGCAGAAGTGCCGATCATGAGCGAGAATGCATCGCCGGAAGAGGCTGCACAAATCGTGCGGACCAACTGGGGCCTTGGTCAGCAGCCGGTCTCGAACATGGTCAAGCTGCTCGAATCCAAGGGCGTGCGGGTGTTCTCGCTCAGCGAAGAGACCAATTCGGTTGACGCCTTCTCGTGCTGGCGCGGAGAGCAGCCCTTCACATTCCTCAACACATTCAAGTCGGCCGAGCGCAGCCGTTTCGATGCTGCGCACGAACTAGGGCATCTCGTCATGCACCGTCATGGCACGCCGCAGGACAGCAAACAGGCAGAGAGCGAAGCCGACCGATTCGCTTCGGAATTTCTGATGCCTGCCGACGATGTGCGCAGCCGTATCCGGCACGTGACAAGCGTCGAGGATCTCATCCGGCTGAAGGTGCGTTGGGGCGTCTCGGTTGCCGCGCTGAACTACCGGGTGAACAAGCTCGGGCTGGTCAGCGAGTGGCAGAACCGCAGCCTCAACATCGAGATCGCCCGCCGGGGATACCGCAAGGACGAGCCTGCCGGCATGCTGCGGGAGCAGTCCTCGCTCTGGCCCCAGGTCTTTGCATCACTGTGGCAGGAGCGGCAGACGAGGGAGAGCATAGCGGCGCAGTTGAACGTGCCGACGTCCGAACTCGACCAGTTCCTGATGCATTTAAGCGACGCGCGCGTACCGGCCCCCGCCGAAAAGCCCGGCCTGCGCGCGGTCAAGTAGCCCCGGCCCGTTGGGGCACGATGTACTTGGGCTGCTGAAGCAAAGAAGATGTCTTCCATCGCGCCGTCTGGCCTTGGGGATGTCGAGTCGGTTTGCCGACGCGAACAGGTGCGCCACAAGGTCAATCCTTGAGGTCGCACACCCTACGGCGTGGCCCCGACCCGACTATATGGCAGGAACATAGTCTGAACGAATTCGCTTGCCTCCGCACCTCGGGACATGTCATCCGCCGCGCGCCCGGGGCCAGCTTTCTACCGCGCGTTTACAGGAACAGGTGAATTGTGGCACGCTCTACGCGACAAGGAGAATGCATGCACTTGCGCAAGGACGAGTCACTTGATGCACTGGCTGAGAAAGGCAATGTTGCCCAGTTCGTAAGCTTCGTGCCGGAGTGAGGTGGTGCCGGTTTTCTGGACAGGGTGTTAAGCTACTCCCGACCTGATGGATTGGTACGGGAATGAAGACGACGAGGAAGCGCTACAGCGCTGATT
>NZOF01000037.1 GCA_002695185.1 Erythrobacter sp. | reverse complement strand
CCTGCAGGAATGCGAGGGTGCAACCATTCCAAGTGCTTGCTAAAGGTCCAGTAATGCGCACCGAACTCGATCATCTGCCTCCGCAAAAGGAACGGGAACTTGAGCGCGTGGTGCAGCTGATCTTCGAAGAATTCGATGATGCCTTTGCGCTGGCGAAGCACGAGTGGAAGAAGGCCGGTCGCATTCTCAAGGTCATTCTCTACGGCAGCTATGCCCGCGGCACCTGGGTCGACGAGCCGCATACGGCCAAGGGCTACCAGTCGGACTACGATTTGCTCATCATCGTCAACGACAAGCGGCTGGTCGACCGGGTCAAGTACTGGTCGAAGCTCGATGACCGGCTGATGCGCGAGTACGGCGTGACCAAATCGCTCAAGACGCCGGTCAACTTTATCGTTCATACCCTGCAGGAGGTGAACGACGGTCTCGCGCACGGACGCTATTTCTTCATGGACGTCGCGAAGGACGGTATCGCGCTTTACCAATCCGATGACACCGAGCTCCACACGCCCAAGCCCAAGACTGCCGGTGAGGCGCTGGCGATGTCGCAGGAGTATTTCGACGACTGGTATTCCGCAGCGCTAAAGCGCTACGAAATCGCGAAGTTCGATATATCACGAGAGTTTTTCAAAGATGCAGCGTTCGATTTGCACCAAGCGACCGAGCGCCTCTATCATTGCGTTCTGTTGGTCTGCACCTTCTACACCCCTCATGTGCACAATCTCGGTTTCCTCCGCACCCAAGCCGAGCGGATCGACCGTCGCCTGACCTATGTCTGGCCGCGCGACACGAAGAAGGATCGCGCCCGCTTCGAGAAGTTGAAAGAGGCCTACGTCAAGGCACGCTACTCAAAGCACTACCGCATCACCAAGGAAGAGCTCGAATGGCTCGGCGAGCAGATTGGAGAGCTCGGTCGCGTAGTGCACGAGATATGTTCGGAACGGCTCGAAAAGCTCAGAAATGAACCAGGCACTTGATCGACCCTCGCCTATTGGGTCTGATCGTATGGTACGAGATGACTGCTTTGCGCCCCCATTCGAGACCTAGCTACTCGTGTTTTTAGCTCCCAATAGCGGACATTTGTCTAAGTCTCTGGACGCAGGTGGTTGCGCCGAGATGCGCTCGCCAAGCTATGATCGCGATTTCTCGTGGAGGAGCTTGAGATTTTCGTGGCAACCCAACAGCGAAAAGTTCGGTGGATCTGCATGGAGCCTCCGGCGAATTTCGATGACTTCTACGCTCCGAGGCCGCACCTAAGCTATTTGACTAGAGATACGATCAAGTGTGAGCGTTCCAGCAGTGTTGATTGCGCGTCGCCATTGCCGCGCTGTCCAGAATGTTCCCTCTAGTTGATCCTTCTCATTATCGTAAAACAAGCAGGCTGCTGCATCGAAACTTAGATCATCTGCTTGGTTATCGGTGTCGTTTTGCTGGCAATAGAAATAGCAGAGCGAGGGCCGCTCAGTTTCCGAACGCTTGCGCGGCATGACTATATAGCTTGTCGAGTTTTTAATCGGTGTATCAGCGCGCGGATTGGTTACTGTGATCTTGATGGACCACCACGATTGTTCGATCTCGGCGACCAGTGAGACAGGCAGCAACTCGGCAAGCTCGTCCGCGTCGCAAGTTCGAGGGTCGAAACTACGTCGCCGATCGGCGGCCGCATCAAGCAACTGCATCTGACGCGACCAATTGCTGCGAAGCGTCATAGCCCACTTGCCGTTGAGATCCGGGAACACGAGGTGTCCAAGGTCGGGCAACCAGCCAACCCTTTTACTCACCGCCCAAACCCATCGCCAGATCGGATTCCATGTAAGGGCAACACAGGTTGCCCAAACGATGCTTGGTATTGCCAGCCTTCGAATTTCGATATCGAATGCAGAAGTAGCGAGTTCTATCGCCAGGAAAACGCCCACGGCCAGGAGTGCCGCAGCGTAGATCAGCGCTTTTACCGGGAAAATTCTGTACATTGTTTGTTCGCCTCTTGATTTCGCTGTAACCTGCCGCATCTGTGTAGGAAAGGCCCGAATGAATTAGGAGTGCCGCCATGACTTTAGCGAACGCGCATGCCCTGTTTGTCGGGCTTCAAAAGAACCCGAGTTATCTTGCAAGCCTCGAAATCGAAGATAACGACCGGCAGCGGCTCTTAAATGCCCGTCAAACCATCCGCACAGCCCTTCGCAATGCAACGCATCGCCTCGAATCAGACAAAAGTTTTTGGCGGCGTGATTATTTGATCGAGACCGCCAATCGCATTCAGGACGATGTGAAGGTCAAGTTCATGACGCAAGGCAGCTTCGCGTATAAGACGCTAAATGCTCCAGCGCAGCCGGCTTTGCAGGAGATCGATCTTGACGATGGCATGTACGTTCCGGTCCGTTTTCTGAGGGATAATCATCCCGCGCTGGCGGCCGGCGCCCTGTTTACCTTCGTTGAAGATGTGCTTCGCCCGGTTTGCCAGGCTAACGGCTGGTCGCTCGACTCCAGCAAGGGCACGTGCGTGCGGGTCAGGCTCTGGAGAGGCGCGCATATCGACATCCCGATCTATTCCGTTCCAGAGGAGCGCTTCAGAGTCATGAAGGCAGCCATTGAGGAAGCCGCCTTCAGCGCGCGCAACCTAACTTTTGACAGCGTTCCTGCGATTCCGAGCGACCGCGTGATGCTGGCCCAGCGCAGCGGAGAATGGGTTCAATCGGATCCCAAACAGCTGCACGACTGGGTTGAAAACCGAGTTGATCGCCACGGCCCGGCATTCCGTCGAATGAGCCGCTTCTTTAAGGGTTGGCGCGATCATGTCTGGGCCAACAGCCCGCTATCCTCAATCTGCCTAATGTGTGCGATCGATGCGGCTCTGCTGGAACTCGGTCAGAGCGCAGATAACCGCGATGATAAAACTATACTCGATGTCGCGCGACTTCTTCCGCGAATTTTTTCAGGCGAAATCAAAAATCCGGTGGTGAAGGCGAGCTGTTTGAACAGCTGGAGCGAGGAGGAGCGCGGAGACATTCTGGCGGAAACGCAAGCCCTTGCTGCGACAATGGAGGCTGCGCTCGAGCGTACTGGCGACGCCGACCGGGTTATCGAGCATCTGCGCGATGCATTCGGACGACGCATCCCCTACAGGCCAGATATCATCGCGATTGAGAGTGGCACTGCTGCGGCTGTACGTGCCGCTCCTGCGGCGACCGTGGCCACACCGCACATTACTAGTTCCGATTCCGGATGATGTCGCAAGCCGATCGGTGGCGCGCAATTGCAGCTACGCTTGCGAATAGAGGCTTCACCGAACAGCAAGGCGCATCGCCAGAGTTTCGCGGATCGATAAACGTCCATGGCCGTGCGATCGATATTGAACTGGTCGTTCCAGATTCAAAGTTTGTGGAGCTACCCATTGTTCGGCTTGTCGATCGCAAGCAACTCCCCACTGGCGTATTCGGACATCTAAGCCGTGACGACATCGAAGGCTCTGTGGTTTGCTTTGCCCCAGCAACAGGCCTGCCACTCGACTTTCACGATCCAGGCGGATCCGTTTTGCGCGTGCTCAGACAGACCGAACTTTCGCTGGAGAAGAGTTTTGCCGGGCAAGGCGGCGCCGAAGTGGCGACCGAGTACCAAGAATATTGGATAACGAAGGAGCCGCATTTCCGAGTTCTCGTGAGCTGGGATGGGACATCTGAGCGACAACCCGGCTTGCAATATGCGGTCTTCAAGCCTGCAACAGGAAGTCCGTTTTTCGCGATCGCTGATACAATCAGTCTACATGACCACGAGGCCACGCGATTGTCTGGGGCCGTTGTATTCCATTTCGATGCCGAGTTGGGGCCGACCGCTGATCGAGTGGTACCGAACAGCTTCTTGTCTCTTGAGCAATGGTTTCGTGGGCAAACGGCTGTGGTTGCTGATCGCTGGAGCGAATGTGAGAGAGCGCTTCTGTCAGGGAAATTCGTATGCCTCGCAGCAAACAACTGCACTCTCGGCGTCACAGTTGAACTGCCGGCTAACATTGCAGTGGCGGTACGTGCAAAGAAACTGCGATCTTCGAAATTGCAACCACTTTTAGCCAAGCAGAAGACTAAACTCGATATCAAGCGCTCCGGTGGTTATTGGACGGGATTGGCTGAGATCGCTCAACGTAATTTGCACGGGATCAAAACATTGGACGGGAAGGCCATCGCTCTTGTAGGTTGCGGCACGCTTGGAAGCCATCTTGCCAAATTCCTTATCCAGAGTGGCGCGGGCGCCAGTGCACCCCTGACGCTGATTGATGGTCAGTTGCTTTCTGCCGGCAATATAGGACGTCATTATCTCGGTCATTCGCGGATAGGAGAAGCGAAGGCGAGCGCACTGGCTGAGGAGCTAAAGTCTTTTCACCCCCAATGCGATATCCGGGCCACGGTTGGCGATGCGCTAGCTCAAAAGACGGTGCTGGCTGACGTCAATCTACTCGTCGACGCGACAGGTGATTGGAACACGCAATATGCGCTGAATGAACTTTTTTATGAGGACGGCATATGGACTGATGCCATTCTGCATTGCTGGATAAGCGGTAACGGCGCAGCTGTTCAGGCTTTTCTGAATGTCCGCGGCGATGAGTGCTGCTTTCGCTGTCTGAGGCCGTCTATGGACGCAGGGCCGCGTTTCCCAGCTCTCAAACCGGGGGTCGAAGCCAATATGGCCCCTGCGACCTGCGGAGATGGGAACTATATTCCTTACTCCGTTGCTGCGCCTGCCACCGCTGCCGGATTAGCTTGCGACATGGCGATAGGTTGGGCCAACGATAAGCCGGGGGCGCGGCTTCGCACGATCGTACTCGACCACGAGCGCGGCATCGTGCGTAAACCAACGTCACCTTCAGCTCACAAATCGTGCCCATCATGCCTGGCGAGGGATAGGTCGTGATCGAGGGCATTCTTGTCGATCATGCAGCGGCAGAGAACATGCTAAAATGTACGCAGCAGCATCGCCCTTTAGAAGCTGGTGGATTGGTACTAGGGCTGCGCAAGGGTCTTTACCTTCATGTGACTGAGATCACCCGACCATTGCCATGGGATCGACAAAGTTCGACGCGCTTCCAGCGCTCACCTAAGGGACACAGAATAGCTGCACTAAGGCGGTGGCGTAAATCCGGCGGAAAGATGGACTGGATTGGCGAATGGCACAGCCATCCCGAATTTTCTCTTTCGCCTTCATCCATCGATATACGCAATTGGTATGACATCGTTAGACAGCGCAAAGCAGAGATGATTTTCCCTATCTGCGACGGTCGAGAAACCGCCTTCTACCTTCAGTGTTGGGGTGATCGGGGCAAGGTCTTGCTCCGGCAAGTCGAGCAAGATGCGCTTGGCACTTTTTACCGCACCCCGGCTGCTATCAAGCGTCAGCTGCGCGAAACAGGGAACGAGGCTTATGGGCCAACCGTCGAGTTGCCTTAACCTAACAGGCGAGCGCAACCACACTTTGCCCTGCTTCTGCGAACATCCGATTCGTGCACGAGCATTGGTAGGGCAACCCGCGAGCCGCAATTGAAACCAAACGATCACAACAACCCGAGATCCTGAGCCTAACAGTAGTAACTCCCGCACAAACGGAAGTGCGCAGCGACGAAAGATGAATCTCTTTCCTAAGGGTTAGAGCTGGCAACAGAATCTGGGATGAAACGGCAGCATTCCGTGTCGGGCTTGCCAATAGAAGCCAGTCCGCTACCGGCCCTATTCTGTTGAAAAGCTCTGCTTGCAGTAAGGCTAAGTCGCTGATTCAGTGTGTCCCCCGTTAGCGCCTATGGCACAGATTTGAGGTTGTGAAGTAAGGAGGATTTGGGCTTCGTCGTAGTGACGAAGGAACGAAGATGAAGCCAAGATCCTCCAATGCAAAATCGACTGCCGAGCTGGTGATCAAGGATATCCGCCGCAAGACCCGCCGACACTTTTCGGTCGAGGACAAAATCCGCATCGTGCTCGATGGCCTGCGCGGCGATGACTCCATTGCCGAGCTATGTCGCCGCGAAGAGATTGCGCAGAGCCTGTATTAAACCTGGTCCAAGGGGTTCATGGAGGCTAGCAAGCGCAGGCTCGCTGGCGATACGGCACGTACCGCGACCACAGAAGAGGTGAAGGATCTGCGCCGTGAGGCCCGCGATCTGAAGGAGTGCGTGGCCGATCTCACTTTGGAGAGCCGGCTGCTCAAAAAAAGCATCATCGCGGATGGGGACGACGACGCATGAGGTATCCCGCATCAGAGAAGCTGGAGATCATCAGGATCGTGGAGCAGTCGCATCTCCCGGCCAAACGCACGCTGGACCAGCTTAGCGTGGCACGGCGGACCTTCTACCGCTGGTAGGATCGCTTCCTCGAAGGCGGGCCGGAGGCGCTGGCAGACAGGCCATCCACGCCAAGCCGGGTGTGGAACCGTATTGTGCCCGAGCTGCAGGACCAGATCGTCGAGATGGTGCTCGAGCAGACCGAGCTGTCACCGCGTGAGTTGGCCGTCCGCTTCACCGACGAGAAGCGTTACTTCGTGTCCGAAGCTACGGTTTACCGGCTCTTGAAGGCCCATGACCTGATCACCAGCCCGGCCTACACGGTTATCAAAGCGGCAGAGGCGTTCCATACAAGGACCACGCGTCCAAATGAGATGTGGCAGACCGATTTTACCTACTTCAAGATCATCGGTTGGGGTTGGGTCTACCTATCCACCGTGCTCGACGATTACTCGCGCTACATCATTGCCTGGCAGCTCTGCACCACCATGTGTGCCGAGGATGTGACTGACACGCTCGACATGGCGCTGGTCGCTTCAGGCTGCGATCATGCCAATGTGCTACACAGGCCGCGCCTGCTCAGCGACAATGGCCCGAGCTACATCGCCGGAGAACTGGCGGAATACATCGAGGCGAACCAGATGAGCCATGTGCGCGGCGCACCACCGGTAACAGCGTGGGCTGTAGACTGGAGTTCGTTCGACCTGAGGCCGGTCGGATTACGACTTCTTACCAGTCGTCGAAACTTTGAATTTTGCTCAGATT
>NZOF01000004.1 GCA_002695185.1 Erythrobacter sp. | reverse complement strand
GCGCGGCTCATGCAGGGATAGAAGCATGGCAACCCCATGCAGCACAAGCGCAATCAGCAGCACCCACCAGGCACGGAAGATCAGGAACAGCTCGACCGCGAGGATGACGTTGATGACGAAGAAGCTGTAGGTCACGCCTGCGAACATCTGCGGCCGCGTGAGTGCGGTGAACAGCGTGGTGCGGTTAAGCTGGCTCATCGGCCAGACCCTCCCGGTCGCTCAGCCCGCAGCCGCCTGGATGCCGGAGACGATCGAGGACGCGCCGAACAGGATGAACACACCGATGATGACGGTCGCACCGAAGCGCCAGTTGAGCCGACCGGTCAGCATCATGAAGCCGACGGCGGCCACCGCCATAACCGCGACCGCGGTGGCGACATTGCCGAGCAGCGTGCCCTGCAGCCACGCCAGCGCATTGACGATGGGCCCCGAGCCAGCGGGGTCGGCCTGTCTGACCTGCGCCAGCGCGACACTGGGCGAAACAAACGCGAGCAGCGCCGCGGGGCGGAAAAAGCGATTCATGTGACCCCCATTCTTGGCGCCGAGAGTACCACTATCATCATCCACATCAAGGATGGGTTTGGCCTGCATCAGGGAGGCGGTCGCGGGTCCGGATCTTAGGGTTGTCGAGATGGCGGGTATAAGGCAGGCGAGTGGAGCCGCCGCCGGTCCCGCGCACCACCTCCGCTGGCCCTGACACACCTGACACAGTGTCCTGAGGCAGAAAGCCGGGCCGCCCGCCGAGACAGTTCTTACGCGGGAATGCAGTGGCAGGGAGGCAGCTCATGCCTGCTGAGCTAGCGCACCTCTCCACCAGTAGGAAAGCACTCAACCGCAGCTGTAACAACCGGCGCGCGGGGCGCAACAACGGCGATATCGCCAGCGTCGTCGGGATCGATCCGCAGCGTGGCGGCATCACGGTCGAGCGCGAGGACGGCAAGCAGGACACGCTCGACCTGTCCCGACTCGCCGATCGGCATATCCGCCCTGGGTGGGTGCGCACCATCCACTCCGCCCAGGGCGCGACCGCCGATCGCGTCATGGCCCACCTGGAGAGCTTCCGCGCCAAGACCATCGATGCACCAGCGGTCTATGTCGCCATCAGCCGCGCCAGGGATGCGGTGGCGCTCTACACCGACAACCGCTGCAAGCTCACCGAAGCGCTCGGCCTACGCGATGGCGTGCAGGTCGGGGCGATCGATGGGGTGCGTCGGGAGGTCGAGATGGCGGTGGGGTGAGGGACAGCTGGCTGGAGCTGTGCGTGGCGATTTACACCGTTCAGAAAAGAACACTCTCTAATCTGGGAGGTGACAGTTATGACAGTCATTCTTCAAAGGCCAATAGGGCATAAAAATATCAAAATATCGCCTGCCACATTGACCGCAGTTCCAGATCATTGCCGTCAAAAGAAAGGCGACTTGCCCAACAATGATCAGGAAGAATGATAAAATAATCATCAGCCCTACGAACACAAAACTGTCTCTCGATTCATCCAGAAATAACAATATCGAACCTAGTAACAGGATTAGAGCGATAGCGCCAATCAGCGTGAATAGGAGTCGCGCGCTCGTGTGTCATATTAGCAGCCAAGATCGCCTATGGTGATCGTCTCACGCCGAGTTTCGGCATAACTGCCATATCCTCCAACAGAGCCAATATCCAACCCTTCGCCCTTCGCCCTTGGCCAATTTCAGCAAAGCAGCGCCTAACGAGAGTCCGCCAACTGGTCCTGATTCGTAGCTCACCCCTTCAGCGGGCTCTGCTGAGGACGCCCCAGCTTGCAAAGGACCGATCAGGCCCGCGCCAGCACCGATAGTGGTGGTGTTAGTGTAAGTAATCCGGCCTGAATCGGATATTCTAAAATTCGGGCTGCCGACGAACAGAAGCCCCAATCCGCCACCGCCGCGCAATCCTGCGTTGACCCCATCACCGGGAAGGGAGTCAAGCAAGCCACAGATTCGGTCTGCTAAGCTAGGCTCACTTCGCGGCTATTCTGGCGGCCTTTTGAATATCAAGACGAGACAGCCAACGAACAATATCATGACGCACGCAAAACCTACATATCGCGCAACATCATCCGCGCGAAATACGGGGCCCAAGGCTCCGAAAAACACCACAATCAAAACAGTAAACTTGAATAGGTAATTTTGAATGTCGCGCATTAGTCGCATGGGTTTGGCACGGCCTTTTCACCAAGATAAGAAAGTGCCTGCTCGGTTACGATTTGGGACGCAGGACCCAAGCGCATCGTGGGCACGGAAAGTAGTGCAGTCATAGTAACTCCCGGGTCTTGTCCACTCAACCACTTAATTCCAACACCAATTGTCGAGACTGTTGTTCCAACAGCATAAAGCCCTCCTCCTCCCGCCGCGATCGCGCCACCTGCACCTGCTCCTACACCGGTTATACCTGTAGCCAATCCTACTGCGCCTCCCGCTACTACACCGCCAATGCCAACATTCTGCAAGGTTCCACCTATTGCCCCGTCGACAAAGTCACCCACACGATAGCCGATGCTAGAGCAGTAATCGGGCTTCTCCCCCTTTTTCGGCTTCTTCTTCTTTTCTTTCTTCCCAGT
This sequence comes from Erythrobacter sp., assembly GCA_002695185.1. The sequence goes on along the minus strand of NZOF01000004.1, from coordinate 10,716 downwards.
AACAACGTGAAGAAACGCGAACTCCTTATGGGAATCTAGAAATTCCTGGGGGAGGCTGAGCCCCATATTACTTAGCATAGATACCATTTCAGGACCAGTATAGCACGTGAACCCCGCACTGCATTTTTCTCTAAAGCCCGAAACGGTAACTGTACAATCTTCGACGTTATCCTCACATAACAATCCAGTCGAATCGAATTTATTCACCGGATCATTCCCGACATAGGCATACCAGTTCATCCCGTCGGCGTAGCCGATCGGATCGGTCTGCATGAACCGACCAAGCGAGGGTGAGTACATCCGGGCCTTGTAATAGGAGAGCCCGATCTCATCGAGCCACACCTGGCCGGTGTAGCCGAAGCGCCCGGTGTTGGCCGAGCCCGGAATGCCATACTCATCGTAGGAATTGATCGCGATCATAGCGCCTGCGGCGTTGCTGATCACCACGATCGAGCCGCGCTCGTCGCCTTGCAGGAACCGACGGTCGGTGGTACCGGAACCTTCGTACCATACGACCGGCTCGTCCACTCCCGGCCCCGGCACGAAGCGGCGCTGGAGCGCGTTTGAGCCGTCATATTCGGCGACCATCATCCCATCGTCATAGAGGAAGCGCGAAGTGCTGCCACCACTGGTCAACTGGTACAGCCGACCTACCGGATCGTAAGTGAGCGTGGCGGTGGGCCCACCACTCACCGATTTGAGCTGGTTGAACCCGTCATAGGTATAGGTGGTGGAGCCGGACGACGTGAGGTTACCGCGCGCGTCGTAGCCGAACGACACCCCACCGGCAGCCGTGTACTGGTTGAGGCCGTTGGCGGTGTAGTCGCGGTCCACATCGACGTGCCCGTCCCACGCATAGGCATCGTTGCTCTTCGTAATGCTCGTGATCTGCGATGCCGGGTTATAGGCCATCGCCGTACCGCTGCTGCCGACCTTGCCGATCAGCTGATCGGAACTCGTGCTCGCCAGATTGATTTTCAAACCCTGGAGTCGGCCCAGCGGATCGACACCGTAGGTCCGCGTTGTACCATTGCCATAAGTGACGCTGCTGCGCCGCCCCAGATTGTCATAGGCATAGGTTGCAAGGACACCTATTCCCGAGCTTGCCCCGTTTTCGCGGATCTTGGTCACACGGCCCAGCGTGTCGTAATCGTAGACCGCGTAGAAGGCGTCGGGCCAGGTCATGCGCGTCATCCGCGAGGCAACGTCGTACTGGTACGAGATGCTGCCCTGCGGCACGGTCTGCGCAGTCAGTCGGCCGAAGGCGTCATAGGAATTGACCACGCTCTGCCCACCGCTGGTGTAAGTCACCGCCAACGGCTGACCCAGCAGGTTGTAGGTCATGGTACGGTTGTCGATCGTCGAGCCGGACAGCTGGGTGACGCGCGACAGATTGTCGTAGCTGGCGCTGATCGTATTGCCGTCACGCAGGCGCTGCTGCGTAACGCGAACATTGTCCCCATAGGTCAGCTGCGAGTAATCCGTAGTCGAGCTGCTGTTCGCGCCTTTGGTAGCGACCGGATAGCGCGTCTTGATGGGGCGATCATGCCCGTCATATTCGTAGGTCGTTCGGTTGCCCTCGCCGTCGACGACGTAGGCGACTTGGCCGTTGTCGGTATAGGCAGTGGTGACTTCGTTAGCCTGTGCGCTGGTACCATACGCGGTCTGGACCAGTGTCGGCCTGTCGGCTGCGTCGTAAGTTGTCTTCGTGATCCGGTCGGGCCCGGCTGCGCCTGGTGTGCCGAGCGAGCATGCGCTCGATGGCAGCGAACCGTAGATGGCGGTGTTCATGCGCTGCGCGGTGCACTGCAGCCGCCCCGCCGCGTCGTAGCCATATTGGGTGAGCGCATAAACGGTCGAGCCATTCTTGGTCGTGCTGGTCTCGACCTGGCCCGAAGCCGTATAGGTGCTCTCCACGCTCGCGCCCGCAGTGAAGCCGGTCCACGCCGCATCGGTTTGCCCGGCGGTGTACCCTTCCTCGCTTAAGGTGACCTGTCCGCGCGTGTTGTAGGTGATCCGCTGCGCCGGGTTTTTGAGCGCACCCCCGCCATCCGGGTCCGGACCGATGGTGCCGACTTTGCGACGCAGGGCGTCGTAGCGCACCACTGTGGTATCGGCAGTGCCCGAAAGCGGGCCATCGACCGAGACGAGATTTCCGACTGCATCGTAACTCATCGCGGTGGTCGCGGTGAGCGACCCGTCGCCCGACTGCTTCGTGACCGAGACGGGCAGCAGATTATTACCCGTACCGCTGGTCTGCGGGCCGTAGCTGACGGTCGTCTTCACTTCGTCCGCGGTACCCGTGCAGCTCGATCCGCTGATGCAGGTCGACACCTGCGTCATGCGATAGACCGGTACACCAGACGCGGTCGGCGAGGTCGAGCCGTGCTTATAATACGCCTGATACGAGGAGTAGCTGTAGCGCACCTGCGGGCGGGCTGCGCCCGTGCTCGGCGCAGGGCCGGTTACCGTGAGAACGCCGCCATGCGTCGCGTCGTAGGTGTAATCGGTCTGTTTGCCGAGCGCGTCTTTCGTCCAGTTCGGGCTGTTGCATTTGACCGGGTTCGAGCAACTGCTGTCGTAGCCCGCAGTGGTCACGATATCGGGCGGCGAGCCGGCCGTCTTGGCGACCATCCGCTGCTCGGTGACATTGCCGCGCGAATCATACGTGTAACGCACCTGATTGCCCTCAGGTGCAGTGATGCGCGTCACCCGTCCGTTGCCATCGTACTGGTATGTCGTCGTCTTGCCGACCGGGTCGGTATAGGATTTGAGCCTTCGCGAGGCGATGTCGAACACATAGGTTTCCACCCGCGAGAGCGGATGCGTGACCGTGACCGTGCGCTGGCCGGCACTGTCGCTCCTCGCATAGCTCGTAGTGCCTGCGGGCGTGGTCACCGCAGTCACCTTCCCAGAGGTGTAGGTGAACGAGATGTCCTCGCTTGTACTGCCCGGCAGCTTGATCCCCGCCACCGCCGCACCGGCCATCTTGTAGCGCGTGTCGCGCGACAGATCATCTGTGATCGTGTACCAGTTGCTGCCGGCATCGTAGACCACATCGAACGACTGGCTGCGCACCGCCGCGTTGGTATCCGAAGCCAGATTGTGGCCTGTCATCCCCAGGACTTTGCGGTACGTCCCGAAATCTGGAAGCACTGGCGCATCGAAGGGATCGTAAAACCATTCGTAATAGGGATAAACCGGGCGCAATTCGTAGCCATAGCTGCTGGTCACCTTTGCCAGACGATAGGCCTTTGCCGTGACCAGGCAAATATACCCGGACGCGCTAGGCTTGGACTGCTTGCAATAAGTGATCGAGGAATAGCTGTAGTCGAGCCGCGTTCCATCGGGCATGACCATGTCTGTGATCGTACCCTTATTCCCATAAGGCGCGTCCTCGTTGAAGCGAGTCTCATCGAAATGCGCGACCGTACCGTCGCTGCGGGTGTAGGTGTACAAGCCACTGGAATAAGTCAGCGTCGAACCATTCCACTCGGTTGATTCATAGCTTCCGCCCTCGTCCGTGAAGGTGTCCGACAGCCCCCCAATGCTGACGGTCATCTTGTTGCCGTCAAGCTGAAGATAGCCGATCGTACTGTCGCTCCACCCATCGCCGCGATTGGTGCGACGGTAGGAAATGCCGTTATCCTCCCCGCCCATCGTAAGGGCGGGCCCTGCCGCACTATAAGTGCCGTCGAACAGGTCGACTCCGTATTCATCAACTGCCGCGCGCACCGGGGCAGGCGCGGTTGACTGGGCAAGTGCGGGGGCGAGCGGCAGAAACACCAGGCCCACGATCGCAATCAGGCGAGCCCTCAAAAAATACCAGTGCCCCATCACCCCATCCCCACAGCGTTTGACGACTCGATTCGAATTTCACGATTCTGACGTCGATTTGTTCAGAACGTTCCGCTGATTACAAGGGACATTATTTTTTCATCCGATCCCAACCTCTTAGCGTTAATCGGAGCCCCCCCCCCCTAAACGTTCAGAATCATTCCCCAACGCAACTTGCACATTCGAGAGATGTATTGCACCTTTAGCATAAGGCCAGTTGGCTAAGAGTCATGACGTATGTTTCGCATCCGCACGTCCGTGATCCTCATTGGATTGGTATTGCTTGGTGCCACATCCGCCTCGGCCGAAGAGACGTTTCCCTACACCTATGAAGCTCAAGGTCGGGTGATTAAGGTCGAGCGCAGTGGAGATGCAAACGACGGCGAGCAGGTCGATTACGAATATGACGACGCGGGCAACCGCACTCATGTCGAAGCGACTGGCGAGGCGACGCCATAGTTTTTCGTCACTGTTTGCGTTCTTGCCAACGGCAGGCGCAGCGCAAGGCCGCTCCCTAGTCGGCCCCTATGTAGCACCTTCGCAGCGCACGCTTCGGCGCTATCGGTCGTAACGCGTTTAGGTACTGGCCGCGTCATCAATGAGACATTCGTCATTCGTAGTGACCGCCTGCGACCGCTCAGCTACAACTGCGAGCTCGTAACTTACGCTCGTTGCGGTGTGCCGCCGGAACGTAGCTTGGCTTCTTGCAGAGAAAGGCGTCGTCTACGCGGTTTATCTGAAGTGTCCCCGTGTCGGGAGCGGGGCATCCCACGATCCGGTGTCAGCCCCTCCCCGTCTTTGCCAGCGCTTCATATTTCCAAGGCAGCCAATGCTTGTTCGGCATCTGACCGGACTAAGTGCCCATAATGCCTTTCGCTCATTGCAACGCTTGTGCCCGACAACTGCGCAACTGTAAGCACTGGAAGGCCACTCCGCACTAGATCGGTAATGACACTGTGACGGAGCACATAAGCGGTAGTCTCTTGCGGAAGCTTGGCTTGAGATGCCGCCAACTTGATGGGCTTCTTCCAACTATCCTTATTCCAGGAATTCCCATCATCTCGAGAGAATAGCGGTTGCTCCCCTTGCTTCCCGTTCTGCGCTTCTGTCAGAAACTGCGCGATCGTCGACGACACCAACAGCTGCCTCGATAGGCCGTTTTTGTCTCGTCCGATCGTGAGCGTGCGTGTCCGCACGTCAAAATTTGAACATTGTAGCTTTGCGACAACCCCGGGCCTCAAAGGCAAATGGCACAGCGCTCTCAAAAATGGCAGAATTTCGCTGTCCGCGCTGCTCAAGAGCGATTTTCGCTGCTCCTTATCCAAGTACAGTTCTCGTCGTCGATCCGCACCCCTGACCGGCTTGAGCGCCTCTTGCCAAGCCGCATCTGTACCGGGTGCACCGGGTGGTAAAACGCGATGCAGCGCGGCTCTTAACGGCACCATGTCCCGATTAATAGTCGAGGGCGATCTCGCCTTTGTCTTCGGCGTGCCATGCTTAGATCTCGTGACCAATGCAGGCGCAGCCTCAAGCCTTTTACGCCACGAGATAAGATGATGACGCCTCAGTTTATCGAGCTTCACGGTCGCAATTGGATCATCGAAAACGTGCCTGCGGAACACGCCTTCTGCGATAGACCCTTGGCGTTCATGAAGGTAAACGAGACAGGCATCTTTAACGGTTACAGGCCGGTCAACGGTGCCCCCACCTGAGTCGACCTGCCGGGCCCACTCCTCAACTTCGGCTTTGGCGACGGCAAAAACTTCAAATCCTTCGACACCTCCAAAGTCGCCCAGAGCTTTTCGCCTATATTTGCCATGCTCGGGCTCGTAACATCGAGCAAACCAAGTTCCTCGACCCTCCGCCCGCGGGACGATAGCCAAGAAATGCGCGTGGCCTCAGCCTCTGCCAGTAAGGTTCATCTCCAGCCCACGGCTTAAGCTTGTTGCGGGCCCCGACTTTGCTCAAGTCGATAACGGAAGCGCTCCCATATACATCCATGAGAATTACATGAAAAACATAGGCGGACTATGGCGGCATTGAAAGACTGCAATGCCCAGCTTTTCAGTGCATTAGCGTTCGCCAATATCCAAAATCTCGTCCTTCACACGGATGGGATCGCAAGTTCAATCCTTGCCGCGCCCACCATCTTTTCAGATAGTTAAGCGAGAAGATGGCCCGCCGGTCCATGCCATGGGCCGCAGCCAATGCCATCGCGCGTGATAATCACCCCAAAAGGCAAAACGGCCGCCCTTTCGGGCGACCGTCGTGCAATTGGCTGGCCTCGGGAAACACTCCCCTGTGCCGTATCTATCGGTAATCAGATCTTGGCCGAGATCGACAGCGCGAAGCTCTGCCCCAGATCGTAGCTGTTGATGTCGATCCGGTTGTCGCCCGACTGCTGGAACTCCTCGTGCCCGCGGCCGAAGATGTTGCGGGCTTCGAACTTGGCCTCCATCTCGGCCCCGAACAGCGCGAAGCCTTCACGCCAGACGAAGTCCATCCGCAGGCCGGGCGATTCGATCACGTCAGGCTGCGGCGGGGTGCCGTTGAGGCCGCGGCTGACCACGCGATCGCTCGCATAGGACAGCAGGATCGTCTGCTGCGACAGCCGGTCTTCATCCTCCAGCCCCAGCTGCACGTTGACGATATGGTCCGACTGGCCGGTAAGCGGCGCACCATCGTGGAAGTAGTCGGTCGCGAGGTTGGATGCCGCGCCGAACACCTGCACCGTATCGCCTGCGTCGACCTTCAGCTTCGACTGGGTGAAGGTGTAGTTGCCGATGGCGACGAGGCGACGGGCATCCCAGAAGCCGCCATCGCCCATGCTGGAGAGATCGAAGTATTTCTGGACTTCAAACTCTGCACCATAAAGCTGGGCTTCGGGGGCGTTGGCGTAGGAGGTCAGCAGGTCGATCCCGGCAACGAATGCCTCGATCGGCTTGTCGATCTTCTTGAAGAACCCGGCGACGGAAACACGCTGGTCGCGGTCGAAATACCATTCGAACCGCGCCTCCGCATTATACAGCTGGCTGTCCTGCAGCAGCGGATTGCCGCGATAGGGGCGGTTGTTGTCGGGATCGTAATACGGCTGGTTGATCAGCTCGCGGAACTGCGGACGCGCGATCGTCTTGGATCCGTTCACGCGCAGCTGCATCGAATTGCCGAGATCGACGGTGATCGTCGCGGCGGGCAGCCAGTAGCCGTTCTTGAGCACCGTCGGCGGGGTGGCGGACGAGAACGAGCTGAACACCTGGATCGGCGTGGTCGTCTGCGTCGCGTCCTCGTAGCGAACACCCGCGTCGATCTGCACGAAATCGCCGATCGCGAAGTTGGTCTTCAGGTAACCGGCCTTGATCTCCAGCTCGGCGTCGAACGCAGGCGAACCCGGATCGTTTTCGACCAGCGTAATGCCCAGCGCATTGACCACATCCGGCGACAGCAGGATGTCGGGACGCAACGTGCCGATCCCGCTCAGATAGACGGGGTCCGATACGCACGTGTCATCGACGCACACCGTGCTGCCGTTCGAGCGGAAGATGAAATCGCGCCGCGAGTTGTAGCGCTGAGTGTCCGAATAGGCCCCGCCCGCCGTGAATGCGAGGCTGGGCGATACGCGGTAGGTCAGGTCGGCACCACCAGCCCACAGGTTCTCGTTCAGATCCGAATAGGTGGTGCCCGCCGTACCGCTGTTGCCGGTCAGCCGGTTGACGAACACCTCACCGAAAGGATCGGAGTCCGAATTGGTGCGGACATATTCGAAATACAGCTCCCCCGGTGCCTTGCGCTTGGTGTTGGCGTAAGTGCCGCGCACGTCGAGGCTTAGCGCATCGGTGAGGTTGAACTCGCCCGTCAGCTGGGTGTCGAACAGTTGCCTTTCGTAGAACCCCGTGCGCTGCTGGAGGAAGTCGGTCTCCCCGTTCTGCGCGGGCCGCTGGCCGAGCGCGAGCGCCGCCTTCTTGACCGTGTCGTGGATATAGACGTTGGTCCAGCGCAGCTTGTTGGTGCCGAATTCCAGACCCAGGCCGAACAGGCCGTTCACCAGAATACGCTCGTCGGTGCTGACCTGTCGGAAATCGCTCTCGATCGAGTTGAGGTCCGCGCTAGAAGAGCTTTGCTGCGTGATGTCGCGGGTCAGCCACTTGTTCGAATAGCCGCCGCCGAAGATCACGCCCAGCTCTGCATCACCGCCGACCTCGAAGGTCTTGCCGCCAGAGAACGAGCCGGAGAAGTTCGGCCAGGTCTTGCTCGCCTTCTGGACGACCGCCTGCCGCGAGGTGACCAACTGCGCGGCAATCGCGGTCGAATCGACCGGGTCGGTGCCGATCAGCAGGCCGCTGTCGAAATAGGCCTGCAGCGCCGGCGGCGCATCGCGATTGCCATTGTCGTAGCCGAGCCAGTCGGTCTTCGATCCGTAATAGGTATAGCCCAGCTGGCCGGTCGTCTCGGTATCGCCCGAGATGCCGAAGCCGATCTTGAAGAACGGCTCGTTGGGCGTCGCGGTGGTGGTCAGGTTGATGACGCCGCCGCCGAATTCGGCGGGATAGTTCACCGAATAGCTTTTCTGCACCAGCGAGGATGCGACCACGCCCGTGGGGAAGAGATCGAGCGGGACGACGCGCTTGAGCGGCTCGGGGCTCGGCAGGGGCGAGCCGTTGAGCAGCGCGAGCGAATAGCGATCGCCAAGGCCGCGCACGTAGACGAAGCCGTTGCCGACCACGCTCAGGCCGGTCACGCGGCTGAGCGCGCCAGCGATATTGCCTTCACCCGTGCGGGCGATTTCCTCGGTCGAGAGGACCGAGACGACCTGGTCGGAACGGCGTGCGATGTTGCGATCGCGGCGGCCGGTAACGATGATCGTGCCACCCGGCACGGAGACATCGACCTCTTCTTGCAGAGGCAGATCGCCCTCGACCGGATCGGGGCCCGGCACCGTGGGCTCGTCCGCCGGTTCGGGGCTCGTCGGCGTGTCGGGCGTCTGCTGGGGTGTCGTGCTCTGGGCATGAGCGAGCGACGGGGCGGTCAGGGCCGTGGTCAGGAACAGAACGCCTGCCAGCCGCGAAAAGGTGGACATCGAAGTCTCCTGCGAATCAAAAACGCTACTTCACAATCGTGGATGCGAGCACGGGGGCAGCCGTCGAACGACCGCCCCCGGGCACATTAAGGGCAGCCGCGATCAGTAGACGGGCAGCGTGGTGCAGTCCGTCAGGCCGCCGAGCGGCGCGTAAGAGCTGTTGCAGGTCCATCCGCCGGCCCAGCTGGTGTTGCCGCTCCACGCGGCACCGATGTGGTACGGGGTCGGCTCCGCCGAGAAGAAGCTCGACAGGCTGGTCGGAGAGGTGGTGGCGACCGCGTCGGCTGCCGTCGAATTGACGAAGACATTGGTCAGCGCATCGGTCAGGTCGAGGTTGTTCGACGCATCGCCGAAGAACCCGGCGACCTGTGCAGGAGTGAACGGTGCCGAACCCGAACCATCGCCGAGGAACTTTGCATCGCCCGTGCCCGAGCACTGCAGAGCGACCGAGCGCGCGGTGAGCGTCGCACGGTTGGCGCTGTCGGTGTTCGAGGTCATCCGCACGCACTGGTTGTTCGGCGTGATGATCATGCCGTTATAGAGCGTGACGTCGGCATTGCCGCGGAACAGCGCCGAAGCCTTGTCGTTGCCTTCGTTGTTCGAGCTCACGTCAGGCTGGAACGCCGTGAAGTTCACCACCTTCAGGTTGGTGCGCGGGGTGTCGCCTTCCTGGCCGTTCGAGTCGATTTCGAACAGGGCATCGCCCTCGCCCGGCTTCTGCAGCAGCAGCGCGTACTGGATGTTGACGCGCGCGCCGGTATCGACGTCGAGGCTGTCGTCGTCGGCGGCAGTGGCGATGTAGTACTTCAGGTTGAAGTTACCGCCGAAGAACTCCGCGCCGTCGTCAGAGCTGCGGTGCGACTGGATGTGGTCGAGCGTGGTGCCCGAACCGATCGCCTCTGCGGTAAGCGCCTGCAGTTCCTTGTTGTTCGACAGGACGAAGCCCGAATAGCGGATCTGGACGTAGCTCATCTTGCCCGCGTTGTAGGTGTCGTCGTTGCCGCCGAAGCGCGCCAGGTTGACCGCACCTTCGGTGTCGCGTTCGCAGGTGTTGGCTGCCACGGTGCCGACGTTACAGTCGGTCACCTTGCCACGGCCGAGCAGCACGACGCCGCCCCACTGACCGCCCGGGGTCGATTCGGTGTTGAGACCTGCGACGTTATCCTGACTGGTGAAGATGATCGGTTTGTCGGCAGTACCGACTGCATTGATCTTGTTACCACGGTTGACCGCGAGCCACGACTGGCCGGTCTGGCCGTAAAGGATCACGCCCGGTGCAATCGACAGCGTGACGTTGGTGTCGGCGGTCAGGTTGCCGCAGCCGATAGTTGTCGAGTTGTAGGGCGAGCCTGCGCTCGGGGCGGAGAAGCCGCCGTCGCAACCCACGTCCACGCGGCCGTTCATGGCATAAAGCAGGCCGTCGATCTGCGGCAGTTCGACGCTCTTGGTGATGAGCGAGGGCAGCTGGCAGATGCGGTATTCGCCGGTCGGGCCGGAGATCGTCCCGGCATTGGTCAACACCACGCTGCCGTCGTTGGTCAGCGAGGGGCAGGCGCCCGCTGCGGTCACGGTCGGTGTCGGCGTGGGCGTCGGGGTCGGCGTGGGAGCCGGCGCAGGCGGCACGTTGATGGTGACGCCGTCGCCGCCGGGCGAAGCAATATCGTCGGCACCGCAACCGGCCAGTGCCAGTGCGCTACAACCGATTACGAGCGAGCGATGGAGATTTTTCACAGCGAGCGGTCCCCTCAAAAAACCGAAGAATCGAAACTGACGAACGCGAGTGTTGATCGCGAGACGGGCGCTAG
>NZOF01000036.1 GCA_002695185.1 Erythrobacter sp. | reverse complement strand
GGATAAATCTGGCCGGAGCATCTATTCGCGCGTCGTAACCTCGTCGCGCACCTCCGGGCTGATAGGACGCTCGACCGCCTGTTCGGCTTCCTGCAATAGTTCTGGTGTGAGATCGGTCGTCCGCGCGGGGAGTGGCGTGCCATCGCCCATTTCGCCGTTATTCTCGATGTCTTCGATCAGCATCTTCATCTCGGCGATTTCTTTCACCTGAGCTTCGATAATCGAGTCTGCCAGCTTGCGAACCCTCGGATCGGTGATCTCAGCCCGCGCGCTCGTCATGATTGCGATCGAATGGTGAGGGATCATAGCCGACATGTACGCGACAGACGATGATAATGATGCGCGCGATGTCGACGAACCAAAGGAACGATGCGCTCGCGTACATTTCGAACCCGACTTTCATATCGACGTCCCTTGCTATCATTTAGACAGAGACGACGACAGAAGGGCTCTTGCGACTGAAACGCAGGGTTGGGAGAATAGCGATCCCAAGGCCATCTACAAATGGTTCGGGGATCTCGATGAGGACGCAGCTCGAACTTTGATCCGCCGCCTGGTGCGTTACCTAAAAATGTGGGCGGCCTTAAAATTCGACGACGACGTAGACCGGCCATCATCAATCATGTTGACTGTTCTCGCGGGCGAGGAATTTGAGAACATTGATCGTACCGCCTGCGATGGCGATGATGAGCTGTTGGAGGCGCTGATCACTTTGATTGCAGACCGTTTCGAGAAGTCAACGGAAGTCGCTAATCCGGTTGATCAAGAAGAAGACTTGAATCGTCTTTCCGACGAGGCAAGCGCCACGTTCGCCATCAAATTGCGCGAGTTCGAAGAGATTGCTCGACGTGCCAACGCGGCGACGAATGAAGAGACAGCTGCGGAGATTTGGACCGAAGCCTTCGAACACTTTTTCCCCATGCCAGAGGATATGGAGGAAGACGAAGGCGAAGCTTCAGCTACAAAGCAGGCGGAGAAACAGGGTACTGACTTGGCCACGTACGCGTTCGATCCAAGGATAAGCGTGCGCGCGGTATCGAAAGACAATCCAAATTACAAAAAAGAAGGCATCAACTCGCTTCCCCTAATTTGCAAAAACTGCCGCATATTTTTCAAGCTTGAGAACGCATCTGAGCTTCCGGTAGGGGCCTCCATTCGCTGGACCGTCCGCAACAAGGGACGCGACGCATGGCGCATCAACGACATCGGTCATTTGTCTGGAGATGGCTATACTGCTGAAGAAAACTCGGCCTATAATGGGAAGCACTCTATGGATGTCACAATCTACCAGTTCGGCCGCATTATTGGTCGCCGTCGCGTTGAAATCGGTGTTCGCGGAAATGCCATGCCTGCGAGACAGTTGCCGAGGAAGCGGGGATTTGTGCGAAAGTGATGTATTATAGCGCGACCACATACCCCCGGATCATCTACTAGCGCCACAGCTTCCAAGCAGGGTTTGTTTTCGTCCGTTTAAGAAGAAGTCTGCCGCGCCGTTCTGTTTCGGTGAAATAATCGCCCTCCAGCACTGGGATGGAGCCCTTGGTCCACCGGACTATGGCCAATCCACGATAGGCCTCGCCGGCGCCCTTTACGCCCTCATGGCGTCGATTAAGATAGATGTAGAAGAGACGATACCGGTCGAAATCAGGGTTTTTCTCAGCGTGTACAGCTAGCGTTTCAGAGCTCGACTCATCTGATTCAAGCAGGAGCCTGATCCCAAAGAGCGTGTGCTTCGCTTCCATTTCAACTGGCTTAGCCTTCTCAACACCATTCTCGTCGAAATAGCGTACTTCTCCAGCCCAGGATCCTCCTAGATACGGGAATATCGCTAGCTGGATGGCAGGCACCCATCGCCAAAGAGCGTAGAGTGCGACGATCGCGCCGATCGACAAGCCAGAGGCCCAACGAGCCAGACGAGGCAGTGCGTCTAATGGGTCATCTGGCGCAAATAGCTCGACATAGAACCCCAGACATACCACTACGACGACAGCGCCAGCGAACACTGTCAGTAGCAACCGGATTGGCAAGAGATGAAGCATATCGGACTAATCTGCAGATGAACGGGAATTTGTCTAATGACTTATTGGATCGGATTTCGGAACTGGCGCTTGGGCTGCGAGGATCGCAAGAGCTTACGTATCCAATAATACTGTGCTTCACTGCTGATCAAAAGATACCGTACGCTTCAGGCATGCCTCGCGAACCCCTCCCAGCCATCGGCCAGGCGTTCGACGAAGGTTTCTCAGAAGTTTTGAAGCAGGCAGTCGCAGAGAACAGTTCTATCCATGACGGCGCGATCATGCTGTCCACAGAAGCGGCAGGCACCGAATATTGCATTTCGGGGTGGTCCTACCGACTTCATCCGCCGTCGACCGTTTCAACGATTGCCAATAAAGGGTCGGCATTCAACAGCTGCTTGGCGATGTCGGCCATGGAAAAAATCGATGCTGTTTTCTTAGTGACAAGGGATACACTTTATCGCTTTTTGGACGGGGAGCACGCGGCACTGCACGGCCGAGGCGAACTCGAGGCCAAGAACCCCTGACGGCACTGGAAACCTCTTTCACGTTCAAACGCCTGTCTACGATCACTGCAGTTCAGATTGAAAACCGCGATATTCGAAATTTTTGCATCGGGTCGGAGTTGTATCTTTCAAGAATTCCTGAATTTGGCGTCTTGCAGGAGGAAGAAGAACGGGCCGACTATGGTCCAATCTTATCTGTCAGCCTTTGGCTGAGTTCTTCGATCAGGTCGGCAAACTCCCTTACCGCGGTCTCCTGGATGAGAAGACGTTGCCCCACGGCGTAAGTCTTGTCTCCGCTCCGATCAATGTAGTCCTGGTCTACAATTCCTTGCTGGTGTGCGAGAATATGGCGTTGCTGGAAGTAAATCCTGAGTTGGGCGAACTTAGCCTGATCAACTAGGCCCGCATAGACGTATCCGATTTCGGCCTTCCACAAGTCTGAGCCGGCATCAAGGTTCTGGAAGGCATTGCGGCGAGCCGACTTGCCGCTCTGACGTTCGTACAACTGCTCATTCAGCCTCTGGAACGACATTACCGTGTCCTGGATGGCTTTTTCCATAAGTGTGCGGATCATCACTTCAGCATCATCAGGGCTAAGTGTTTTCCGTAAGGTTTCACCAACACCTGCAGCAGTGCGGATCGTATTCAGCGTTTGTGTGAAGGTGTGGCTCGCAGAGTTCGCCCCACAGCTAGGGCAGAAGTAAGCAGCACCCACGTAGGAGTAGCGACAACTGCAACTGTCGCAAGTTGTTCGCAACCGCAATGGCTCGGCTGCGGCCACAGGAACAAGCACGGCGTCCTTGCCGCCTTTCACATCAAGAGTAATGCTCAGAAACGAATTTCGATCTTGACGGCGATTCGATGCCGCCGCGTCTGCTCTCATTGCCTTGTTGATGGAATTTGAGATCGTGCTGAGCGCGTATTCTCGAGCCGCCTCAACCTGCGCTCTAGGATACCAGGATTTGGCAGGAGCGACATGCCGGCAAGATGGACAAAACACTTCTTCGTCTTTCACGATGTTCGACCAGTCTTCACCGTGAATCTTGAATAGAAAAAGGCATGACTCGTTCGGGCATTCCTTGTCGACATACCCTTCGGAATCGGATTCAACAGGCACCGATATCTTACTTGTCCGCTCAAGTCTCTCTAGTTCCCGTATTAGATTCTTGAACATTTAACGCGCCTTAGGTGAAGTTGACTGCCCGGAGTCATACCGCACATTGAGGTGCGCGATCCAGTGGCTTCAATAGGCATTTCTTGAGAATGCAAACCGCGTTGGCAGCATACAAGTGAGGTCTCCTTTCGGGAGGTTGGTAATTGATTCCAACGACCGCAATTGGGGCAAAGCAGTCATTTCGCCCTTGGTTAAACTCAGGGTGGGCTGCCCTTGCGGGCGACCTGCTCTATCCGCTGCGCGGACCGGGCCTTTAGTCCCGGCCCATTCGGGTGACGATCAGGAGCATTTGGAAGTTGAGCGGGAACTTTTGGAGGACGCGCTCTGTCCCGCGCTGCGCGCTCCTGAGGGCGCGGCTCTCTTGAGCTAACCCGAAGGCACTCTTGCCTCTCTCATTGCCCGACGCCCGCTGGCGCACTGATCGCGCGCGCAGGGCGTCCGGCTGCTTCGCGCCGTGCAAGGATGCCGTTGTTTGTGGGGATCGCTGCCGCGATCCTTGCGCGGGAACGCCAAGGGCTTTGCCCTCTCGTTCCCGAAACCGCAAATAGACGCCCCCGGGTGGCGGGCTGACGCCCGCTGGCCCGTACTAAGGCATCGATTTGCGGTTTTCCCTCCCCCTCCCATCCTCGCCGGAAGGCAGGTGCGCATGGCAGAGCCATGCGCGCCAGCGGTGGGGGTGTTCTGTTTGCGGAGGGCGTTGCGCTAGTCGTGCGCGTTAAGAGCTTCGCTCACAGTGACTGTACCGGAACAATAGGCTCCCCATGCATCCATGAGCTTCACGCGCATACCGGGATCCTCCTTGGTGCCGAGATAGGTGGTGCGGCGATACGCCGCCTGCACCGCGTCAGGCGTCTTGTGAGCAAGCGCGGCCTCGACCACCGCATTTGGGAAGCCCGCATTCGCCGCCCAGTCGGTGAATGCCGAACGGAAGCCGTGGACATGGAAGGGCTCCTGCATGTCGCGCAGCACCTTGAGGAGGGTCATGTCGGACATCGCTTTGCCCGTCGCGCCGGAAAAGACGACTTCGGCCCCTTCGACTTTGAAGGCATCCGCCTTTGCGAGGACGCCCATCGCGGCCTCAGAAAGCGGGACGACGTGTGCCTTGCTTCGCTTCATGTGTTCAGCGGGGATCGTCCAGAGCTTTTCCTCCAGATCGAACTCTTCCCATGTCGCGAGTCGGACCTCTTGCGAGCGCGTGCCGGTCAGGATCAGGAGATCGAGCGCGAAACGCCCGAAAGATGGTCTGCGCCTCAGTGCGGTCAGAAACGATGGAATGGCGACATAGGGCATCGCCTTCCGATTCTGGGTTTTCTTGATCTGCCGCGGCAGGCCCCTCCCCGCCTTCAGGCTACTGTTGCCCGATGGCGCTTCGGTCGACCGCCAGCCTTTGGCGTGCGCATAGTCCAGTACCGCGCAAATCCGGTTGCGGACCTGGCGGGCGGTTTCCGGGATTTCCTGCCAGATCGGCATCAGTAGGTCGATGATGTCAGCTGCGGCGATACTGCCGGTCGGCTTGTCGCCAAGCTTGGGGAAGGCGTAATTCTCCAGACTGGCCAGCCACTGTCGAGCGTACACACCGCTCTTCCAGCCCGCTTCGTTTTCCGAGTGATACTGAGTGGCAGCTTCGCGGAAGGTCACCTTGGCGGCAGCTTCGTCTTTCCGTTCCGTGAGAATGTCGCGCTTCTCGACCTTTATGGCCTTGCGCATTTCCGTGGCCTTCTCGCGTGCTTCTGCCAGCGTTACGAGCTTGGCGCTGCCCAACCCCAGGTCCTGCCGCTTGCCATCTCGCTGGAGTCGCAAATTCCAGTAAGCGCCGCCGCGCTTGTCCACTTTCAGGAAAAGACCGTCACCGTCCTGATAGGTCCCCGGATTCGCCAAAGCCGCCTTGACTGCGACCGCTGAAAGTTTGCCCATAATTCTACCCCCACACCTTTCTGCATGAGTTCGCCAATTCGGAGTGTGGGAGTAAGCACCTCTACCCCCACATTACCCCCACACTCGACCTCGGATGCGGGTGGATCGCGATGGTCAGAAGTGGACGGGACAGGTGCAATATACCGCAGAAATCCAAGGGTTTCCATGGATTTCTGGGGATACAGAGAGATGCTGAAAGAAAGGGCGATGGTGGACAGGGCTGGATTCGAACCAGCGTACGCTTGCGCGGGCAGATTTACAGTCTGCTGCCTTTAACCACTCGGCCACCTGTCCACACCGGTTCGCCAATTCTCTCCGGAGAGAGAAATATGCGGGGATTCGCTTGGTATCCCCTGCCGAGAGGCGCCCCTTTGGCGAAGCGGCGCTTGCCTGTCAATGCCCTCACTGGCAGGAGCGCCACGCAATTTGGATTACAGGACAAGAAGCATGGCAAAAGGCGAACGCAAACGCGCATTGAGAGGCCGAGCCGGCCGTATGAAGGGTGGCCGCGGCAGCGGCAGGGCCGGTGCCGGCCATGTACGCCTGTGGGGCCGCCATGCGGTCGAGGCTGCGCTGAAGAACCCGGAACGCCAGCATCGCAAACTGTGGGCGACGCGCGAAGGCGTCGCATCGCTCGACGGTGAACTGCCAGCTGATTTTCCTGTGGAATATGCCGATGTGCAGGATCTTGCACGTCTGGTGGCGAAGGACGCACCGCATCAGGGCCTGGTCCTCGAATGTGCAGCCTTGGAGGACAGATTTCTCGATGAGGTGCTCGACGGTGATCCTGCCCGGCCGATCGTCGTTCTCGATCAGGTCACCGATCCGCATAATGTCGGGGCTATCATGCGTTCAGCCGTCGCGTTCAATGCCGCAGCGCTCGTGACGCAGGACCGCCACGCCCCGCCCGAGGGGGGAGTGATCGGAAAGTCAGCGTCCGGCGCGTTGGAAACACTGCCGTGGATCCGCGTCGTCAACCTTGCACGGGCAATGGAAGAGATGGCCGAGGCCGGGTATTGGCGGATCGGCCTGACAGGACACACCGATACGACTTTCGCCGAGGCGCTTCCTGCTGGACCGGTAGCAATCGTACTGGGCGCAGAGGGCGAAGGCATGCGCCATAATATCGGAACGCATTGCGATGCGCTGGCGAAATTGCCGATCTCTAACGAAATCGAAAGCCTCAACGTGTCGAACGCTGCAGCGGTCGCACTTTATGCGGTCGCCACGCGAAGCTGAGGTTGAACCGAGAGGAAGT
Organism: Erythrobacter sp.; assembly: GCA_002695185.1. Next base: position 23,844 of record NZOF01000036.1, on the reverse strand, counting down.
TGATGACTGTTCCCATAAAACTCCGTGCCATTGCATTGGCCGCCGCAAGCTCGATAGCACTGTCTGGATGCCTCCTGTCGCCTGGCTCGTTTACGAGCGAATTGCACATGATGAAGGACGGTACTTTCTCATACAGCTATGACGGTGAGATTCAGATGCTGGCCCTTTCTCAACTGGCGGCGATGGGGAACAAGGGCGATAATACTTTCGAAGCGGAATGCTGGGACGACGATTTCGAGGAGCGTGATTGCTCGGCTGAAGAGATCGAGCAGCAAAGGGCGGAATGGGACGCTTCGGCGGATGAGCGCGAAGCCAAGAACCACCGAGAGCTCGAGCAGGCGAAGGCCATGTTTGGCGGGATCGATCCTTCGGATCCCGAAGCTGCTCAGGAACTTGCTGACCGCCTGACACGCCAGCGGGGGTGGGATCAGGTCATCTACAAGGGCGATGGCCTGTTCGATGTCGACTTTTCGATATCGGGCCGGATGACCCATGATTTCGTATTCCCGGTCGTCGAGAAACTGCCGGTTGCAAACAGCTTTGTGACCGTGGTCATGCGCAAGGACTATCAGGTCCGGGTGGATGCGCCCGGCTTTGCCAATGCGGGCGGATCCAATCCGATGCACGGCATGATGGGCGGCGTGGCCGGCATGATGCAGATGATGATGGAAGACGAAGGCGGGGAGATGCCCGAGGTCGCGCTCCCTAACGGGACTTTTACCATCATCACCGATGGCCGCATTCTGGCGAACAACACCGATGAAGGGCCGCAGGCAGTGGCGCGCGGGCAGGCTTTGACGTGGGACGTGACGCCGCGGAGCGAGCAGGCTCCGACGGCGTTGATCTCTTTCGACTAACTGCGACGCGCAACGAAAAACGCCGCAGCGGCCGGGTGGCTGCTGCGGCGTTTTCTGTATTCGAACGAGGCGTCTTAGTTGACGGCGTCCTTGAGGCCCTTGCCGGCCTTGAACTTCGGCTGGTTCGAAGCCGGAATGTTCATCGGTTCGCCGGTGCGCGGGTTGCGGCCGGTAGAAGCCTTGCGCTTGGCAACCGAGAAGGTGCCGAAGCCGACGAGACGTACTTCGTCACCATCGGAAAGCGACTTGGTGATAGCGTCGAAAACGCCTTCTACTGCGCTGGAAGCGTCGCTCTTCGAGAGACCGCTTGTTTCTGCAACTGCGGCGATCAGATCGTTCTTGTTCATTATTCTTGAAACCCCCTCAATACGAGTTCTGAATTGTTATCCGGTGAATCGGTTCGACCGGGAGGCCGGGAATTGAGAGCCTTTTGCGCTCCGTGTCAAAGGCAAATTCCCCTGAAAACGGCGGGTTTAACCATGTAAAACCTATTTATGCGGCAAAACGGGCATTTGATGTGCCGCAGCGAGCAATTCGCTGCGGCACATCGTGTCATATGTTAATGGGCAGTCGGCGCCAAACTACCGACTTGCGGGTGGCCAGGCTGGCTGGCGAGATCGTCCGCCTCGGTCCACTCGATAGGTGCGGGAACCGAAGTCAGCGCATGCTCCAGCACCTCGTCGACATGGCTGACCGCCACGATCTCGAGACCCTGCTTCACATTCTCGGGTATCTCGGCGAGATCCTTCACGTTCTCTTCGGGGATCAGCACCTTCTTGATGCCGCCACGAAGCGCCGCGAGGAGTTTCTCCTTCAAGCCGCCGATGGGGAGCACCCGGCCTCTCAAGGTGACTTCGCCGGTCATCGCCACATCAGGCCGTACCGGAACGCCCGACAGGGTCGAGACGATCGAGGTCACCATACCGATACCCGCGCTGGGGCCATCCTTGGGCACCGCGCCTTCGGGAAGGTGGATGTGGATGTTCTTGCGCTGGAAGATGCTGGGCTTGATGCCGTAATGGGGCGCGCGCGCCTTCACGAAACTGAAGGCCGCGGCGACGCTTTCGTTCATCACTTCGCCCAGCTTGCCGGTGGTCTTGATCTCGCCTTTGCCCGGCGTGGTGACGCTTTCGATGGTCAGCAATTCGCCGCCCACTTCGGTCCATGCGAGGCCGGTGACTGCACCGACCTGCGCTTCTTCTTCGCCCATGCCGTGCTTGAACTTGCGCACACCGGCGAAGTCGGAGAGGTTTTCCGGCGTGATCTTCACGCTTTCGGCTTTCCCTTCGAGGATACGGCGCAAGCTCTTGCGGGCCAGCCGCGCCAACTCACGCTCAAGCGTGCGAACGCCTGCCTCGCGCGTGTAATAGCGGATCAGGTCGCGCAGTCCGTCTTCGGTCAGCTCGAATTCGCCGTCCTTCAGGCCATGATCCTTGATCTGCTTCTGCAGCAGATGGCGGGTCGCAATCTCGACCTTCTCGTCTTCCGTGTAACCTTCCAGCCGGATGATCTCCATCCGGTCGAGCAGCGGCTGCGGCAGGTTGAGGCTGTTGGCCGTGGTGACGAACATGATGTCCGACAGATCCAGATCGAGCTCCAGATAGTGATCCTGGAACTTGCTGTTCTGTTCGGGGTCCAGCACTTCGAGCAGGGCCGAAGCCGGATCGCCGCGAAAGTCCTGCCCCAGCTTGTCGATCTCGTCGAGCAGGAAGAGCGGATTGCTCTTTCCGGCCTTCTTCAGATTGGTGACGATCTTGCCTGGCAGCGAGCCGATGTAGGTGCGTCGGTGGCCACGGATCTCGGCCTCGTCGCGAACGCCGCCGAGTGACTGGCGTACGAATTCGCGCCCGGTCGCCTTGGCGATCGACTTGCCGAGACTGGTCTTGCCGACGCCCGGAGGGCCGACGAGGCACAGGATCGGGCCCTTCAGCTTGTTGGTCCGCGCCTGCACGGCGAGGTATTCGATGATCCGGTCCTTGACCTTCTCGAGCGCATAGTGATCCGCATCGAGGATCTCCTGCGCTTCGCCGATGTCCTTCTTTACCTTGCTCTTCTTGCCCCAAGGCAGGCCGAGCAGCACGTCGAGATAGTTGCGGATCACCGTCGCTTCGGCGCTCATCGGCTGCATGGCCTTGAGCTTCTTCAGCTCGCTTTCCGCCTTCGCGCGCGCTTCCTTCGAAAGCTTGGTCTTGCCGATCTTCTCGGTCAGTTCGGCGATCTCGTTTCCGCCGTCCTCGTCGCCATCACCCAGTTCGTTCTGGATCGCTTTCAACTGTTCGTTGAGGTAGTATTCGCGCTGGGTCTTTTCCATCTGGCGCTTCACGCGGCCACGGATCCGCCGTTCGACCTGCAGCACGGACAGCTCGCCTTCCATGAAGGACATGACCATTTCCAGCCGCTTCAGCGGATCGGGTTCGACCAGCAATGACTGCTTGTCGGATACCTTGGCCTGGATCGCGGCGGCGATGGTATCTGCCAGATCGCCGGCATCGTCGATCTCGCCAAGCTGCTCTGCCGCATCTTCGCCGATCTTCTTGTTGAGCTTGGCGTATTCGCCGAACTGTTCGACCACCTGGCGCATCATCGCGCTGATTTCGGTGCCCGACGTGGTCGGTTCCTCGATCTCGGTGACGTCGGCAGCGACATACTCGCCCACCGTGCGCAATTCGTTGAGCTTGGCGCGCGCCTGGCCTTCGACCAGCACACGCACCGTGCCATCGGGCAGCTTCAGCAGCTGCAGCACCTGCGCGATCACCCCGGTATCGTAGAGGTCGCGGCCTTCGGGATCATCACAGCCCGGATCGAGCTGCGAGAGAAGGAAGATGTCCTTCGAACCTTCCATGGCGACTTCCAGCGCCGCTACCGACTTGTCGCGCCCCACGAAGAGGGGGACGACCATGCCGGGGAAAACCACGATGTCGCGCAGGGGAAGGAGGGGAAACGTCTCTGTCATATGCATTCTGTCCATCTGCGGCCCGGGTCGGGGGCCGTCGTGTCGGCACCAGATATGGGTAGCGACTTTGCAAGGTGCAACGCCCGGTGGGGGCTAAGCTGTGTACAGTGCGCCGCGTTCAGTTTCATGCGCCCCAATCTGAAGGGTGGAGCACATGGAGCACACCCCTGGAGATAAAAAACCCGTCCCAAATGCAAGGGGCCGCGGCGATTGATCGCGCGGCCCCTGCCAATGTCCGGTTTTGAAACCATGGCCTGGGCTTATCACGCAAAGACCATTGTAGGAAAGATCAGCCCAGACCGGGAATATTCATGCCCGGCGGGAGGCCCATGCCGCCCTGGATCGATTCCATTTCTTCGGCAGATTTGCGATCGGCCTTGTCGCGCGCATCGTTGAACGCGGCCGTGACGAGATCTTCGACCATCTGCTTTTCTTCGGGCTTCATCAGGCTTTCGTCGATCTGCACGCCGATGATCCGGCCGCGAGCGGTTGCGCGGACCTTGACCAGCCCGCCGCCAGCAGCGCCCTCGACCTCGATCGTGTCGAGCTTGGCCTGCGCGTCGTTCATCTGCGTCTGGATCTGTTCTGCAGCCTTCTGGGCGGCGGCGATCATTTCTTCCATCGATTTCATTTGTCTGTCCTCATGCTCTGCGGTTCCAGGGAACCTCGCGCCGGATCGGGGGCAGTTCGGCGCCGTCTTCTATCATTTCGGCATCGGGAAAGGCAGCTTCAACCGCTTTCACCATGGGATGCTCTCGCATTGCCGCTTTTGCCGCTTCGGCTTTGGCCAGCCGCGCTTCTTCCATCGAAGGTTTTGCCAGCGAAGGATCACCGGTTTCGATCTGCCAGCGCGTTTCGGTGACGGCGTAGAGCGCGTCTTTCAGCACCGGCTCGATCGCGTCTGAATAGCGTGCATCGCGCGCATAGACGAGCTTGCCGGTTTCCACGCTGATCGGGCGGATCTGCAGGCGCATGATGCTTTCGGCCTGCAGCTTGCCCGCAGCGGAGACCTTTTCGACCAGCTCTTCCCAGTCGAGCGCGGCGGTGGGCGCGCTTGCCCCGCTCTCGCCCGCAGCGCTGGCGGCTGCCGGACCGCGTGCGGCGAGTTCTTCCAGCTGCTTTGCGAGTTTGCCCGGATCGGGCATGGTGGAAGCGTGCAGCACGCGCAGCAGGGCCATGCGCGCGGACACCAGCGGATCGGGTGCCTGGCGCACTTCCTCGTGCCCCTTCAGCAGTAATTGCCACAGGCGGTGGACCTGCCCGACTTCCAGCCGCCCTGCCCATTCGGTCAGCTGTTCGCGTTCTTCGGCAGTGGTCGCGTCAGCCTCGCCGCCCGAAACCTGGGTCAGCGCGATGCGGTGGGTAAGGTCCATCAGGCTGCGCATCAGCGCCAGCGGTTCGACGCCCAGCGCATATTGATCGTCCACCCCGGCCAGCGCAGATTTGGCATCGCCATCGAGTATCTGGGCGAACAGCCGCCGCTGCGCCCCGCGATCGGCAAGGCCCAGCATGTCGCGCACGCGTTCCGCCGTGACCATGCCGCCCGTATCCAGATCGGCATGGGCGATCGCCTGGTCGAGGATCGAAAGCCCGTCACGTACCGACCCTTCGGCGGCGTTGGCGACGATATGCAGCGCCTCGTCCTCGGCCTCGACACCTTCCTTGCGGCAGATTTCGGCGAAATGCGCTTCGAGCAGTTCGACCGGGATACGGCGCAGGTCGAACCGCTGCGTGCGGCTCAACACAGTGACGGGCAACTTGTCGACCTCGGTCGTGGCGAACAGGAATTTCACATGCGCAGGCGGTTCTTCCAGCGTCTTGAGCAGCGCGTTGAAGGCGTTGCGGCTGAGCATGTGGACTTCGTCGATGATGTAGATCTTGTAGCGCGCCGAAACGGCGGCATAGCGCACCGCCTCGATGATCTCGCGCACATCGTCCACGCCCGTATGCGATGCGGCGTCCATCTCGATCACGTCGATATGGCGGCCCTCGGCAATCGCTTGGCACGGTTCGCACACGCCGCAGGGGCTGATCGTGGGACCGCCCTCGCCATCGGGGCCGATGCAGTTCAGCGCCTTGGCGATCAGGCGCGCGGTCGAGGTCTTGCCCACCCCGCGCACGCCGGTCATCAAAAAGGCATGGGCCAACCGGTCGCGCGCAATGGCATTGGCCAGCGTGCGGACCATGGCATCCTGCCCGATCAGTTCGGCAAAAGTCTGCGGCCGGTATTTGCGCGCGAGCACGCGATAGGGCTGCGCGGCCTCTACCGGCGGTTCGGCTGGGGCCGCAGCCGCGGTCGGTGCTGGATCGGCCGGGGCCTGCGGCGCCTGAGCCCGAGGAGCTTCAACCGGAGCCTCGGCAGATTCGGGCTCGGGCGGCGCGCGGTCAGCCTCCGGTTCGGGATCGGGCATGGCTTCGGGCGCGTCGCCGAACATCGAATTCTGCCCCGCAGCTTCCAGATCGGCCGCGCTCGGCATATCGTCTTCGGTATCGGTTTCCCAAGGAAGGCCGTCAGAATTGTCCGGTGAATCACCCATACCGGTCTAGGTAGGCGCTAAGCCGCGTTTTGCGAAGCTTGACATTTAGGTTTCAATTTGAAATCGAATTGGCGAAGGAGTTGCCCATGGCTGTTGTATCAGGGCGGATGACCGCCGATTTCTCGGGTCCGCTGGTGGTGTTCGTGATCGGAATGCGGATCAACCATTTCCACAGGATCGCGAAATGGTGGCCTGTGCTCAGCGCGATGGGACCGATGCTGAAAGAGCTTTCGGCTAATCCGGATAGCGGTTTTCTCGGCACCGAATATTGCCTGCAGGGGCCGCGGCAGGTGATGTTGCTGCAATATTGGAAGGATTTCGATAGCCTCGAACGCTATGCCCGCTCGCGCGACGAGAAGCACTGGCCGGCCTGGGTGGCGTTCAACAAGAATGTCGGGAGTGACGGAACCGTAGGTATCTTCCACGAAACCTATACGGTCGGCGGCGGCGCGCATGAGACGATCTATGCCAACATGCCGCCCTTCGGCCTGGGCAAGGTGGCCGGGCTGGTGCCGGCGACCGACTCGCGCAATGCGGCGCGCAGCCGGATGCAGTTTGGTACCGATGCTGGGTGATTAAGGAGCCGAGCGACCCGCCGCAATTCACCTGGGCTGCTTCCTTCCGGACCTGACCCGGTGAGCGAACGCTAACGTCCACCCGACTCCCGGGCGGGCATATGGCCGGATGAGTCTCGCTTTTCAAGAGAAACGTCATCGCGAGCCGAAGGCGCGGCGATCCAGCTCTACCGCTACGCTAGCCTGACAGGGCGGAAACTGGATTGCCGCGTCGCCTGCGGCGCCTCGCAATGACGATGCTCAGCGCAATGGCAGGGCTCAGCGGAAATTGTCGGCGTAGGCCTGCAGCTTGAGATTGTGCGGCGGCGTAGTGTGGACACGCGCGGCGATGCCGTATTTCTCGGCATAGGCCTTGGCTTCGTCCTTGCTGGGGAACTTCAGCTGCACCTGCGCCTGCGTATCGCCGCTGCCGGTCCAGCCCATCAGCGGATCTGCGCGGCGCGCCTCGGACTGTTCGAATTCCAGCACCCATTCATCGGTGCGGGCCTTGCCCGATTGCATCGCGCTCTGCGGTCTTTGATAGATTCGTGCAGCCATTCTTTTCAGTCCCTCAAACGCCGGGCGGCGGACATCCGTCCGCCTAGGCTTCCTCGCATTGGCTCGGGCGGGCGGTCGCCCTTGCCGCCCGCTTCGCGGTCGGATCGCCCTGTAGTTCAGCCGTCGGAATTTTGGAAGGCGTTCTTGGTCTTCAGGCTGGGCTTTTCCGCCCATGGCTCTTCGGGCCAGCGGTGCTTGGGATAGCGGCCCTTCATATCCTTGCGCACATCGTCCCAGCTGCCGCGCCAGAAATTGGGCAGATCGCGCGTCGACTGGATGGGGCGGCCAGCCGGGCTGGTGAGCTTGAGCAGAAGCGGCGTGCGCCCCACCATCGGGTGGCGTTCCAGCCCGAACAGGGCCTGCACCCGCACCTCGACACTGGGGGCATCATCGCCCGTATAGTCGATGCGGTGCGTGGTCCCGGCGGGCGAGGTGAATTCGCGCGGCGCCTCGCTGTCCAGCCGCTGCCGCTCGTTCCAGTCGAGCATGTTGAGCAGCGCCTCGACCAGTTTGCCCCGCGGCACATCCAGATCGCGGCGGCCTTCCAGCAGCGGGGCCAGCCAGAGTTCGGCGGTATCCGCCAGTTTCCCCGCATCGAAGGCGTCCAGCCCGATGAAGCGGGCGCGCGCGCCCAGTTCCGCAGGAATGAGTTTTGCGGGGTTTTCCAGAGCCTTTTCCACAAGGCTGTCCACAATGGCCCGCCGGTCGGGTTTTGGATCGGGTCCGCTTGCCAGCGTGATTGCGCCCAGCCGCCGTTCGACCAGCGCCTCGATCCGGTCGCCCTTCCAGCGCAGGACCTTTCGGCGTTCCATCCGGTCAACGAGCCAGCGGTCAAGATCGGCCTCTTCCAGCCTGATCGCCGAGGTGATCCGCGCGCCCTTGGCCTGCCCCTGCGCATCCCCGATCACGAGGAAATCCGCGCGCGCCAATGGCGACGCGGGATCGAGCATGAAGCCGCGCCCCCCGGAGGCGATCCAGTGTTCGCCCGCCACATCGCGCTTGCGGGCGATAAAATCGGGGCGACCTGCTCCAAGAAGCACTCCGGCTGGAGGCATCGCGCCTGCCCTGCTCTCGCCCTTGCGCGAGACCAGATCACGCGCCTGTTTCGCCCAGCGTTCGGCAAGCTTGCGGCTCGCCTCGGCTCGCGTGCCGCGATCGCCGTTCCAGCGCGATAGCCGCGCTTCCAGATCCTCTCCCCGCCCGCCGAGCCCGCGCTCCTGCAGCAGCAGGGCCAGCCGCGCCGCGGTCCGTTCCTCGCCATGCTCAGCCGCGAACAGCATCATGGCCGCCGCCGCCGGATCGAGCGGCAGGGTAGCCAGTTTCTCGCCCAGAGCGGTAATCCGGCCCTCGTCATCGAGCGCAGCCAGCCCCTTCAGGGTCGCCCGCGCGGCACTGACCGAAGGGTCCGGCGGCGCATCGAGCCATTGCAGGCTGGCAGGATCGGTAGTGCCCCATTTCGCCAGATCCAGCACAAGCGGCGCGAGATCGGCCGTTTCCATCTCCGGCGGATCGAAGCGCGGCCTGCCGCCATGGCCGCCCTCTTCCCACAAGCGATAGGCCACCCCCGGCCCCTGCCGCGCCGCGCGCCCTGCCCGCTGGGCCGCCGCCGCCTGGCTGGCGCGATGCGTCACGAGGTGGGTGGTGCCCGCCGCCCGGTCGAACTCCGCCCGGCGCGCCAGGCCTGCGTCCACCACCACCGAAACGCCGTCCAGCGTGAGCGAGGTTTCCGCAATCGCTGTCGCGAGCACGATCCGCCGACGTCCTTCGGCATCGCGCCGGATCGCCGCACGTTGGTCGGCAGGCTGGACCTGTCCGTGAAGCGGCAGCACGAGCGCCTTGGGCAACCGCTCCTCCAGCCGCTCACGCGTTCGTTCGATTTCGCCGACACCGGGCAGGAAAGCCAGAATGTCGCCCTCCTCGTCGCGCCAGGCCGTGGCGATGGCTGAAGTCATGGCGTCTTCCACGCGCATCTGCGGAGACGATCCAAGCCAGCGGATGGCCAGCGGATAGGCCCGCCCCTCGCTCTCGATGACCTGTGCGCCCTCGCCCATCAGCGCGGCGAAACGCGATCCGTCGATCGTGGCCGACATGACGAGGACCCGCAGATCCTCGCGCAGCACGCCTTGCGTTTCCAGCGCGAGAGCCAGCCCCAGATCACTATCGAGATGCCGCTCATGCGCTTCATCGAACAGCACTGCGGAAACGCCGGCCAGCTCGGGATCGGCAAGGATGGTGTTCACGAAGATCGCCTCGGTCATCACGAGGACGCGTGTTCTCGCCGATCGCTTGCTGTCGAGCCGGGTCAGATACCCCACGGTTTCGCCGGGCTTTTCCCCCAGGATCTGCGCCATCCGCTCCGCCGCGGCGCGTGCGGCCACGCGGCGGGGAGAGGTGAGGATCACCGTGCCATCGCACCAGGCTTCACTCAGCAGAGCCGGCGCTACCGCAGTGGTCTTGCCCGTACCGGGCGGCGCGACCAGCACCGCGCCATTGCGATCACGCAAGGCGCCGAGCAGATCGGGCAGGACGGAAAAGATAGGAAGGTCGGACACGAAGGCGCCCTAGCCGCAAACCGCCGGAATCAATATCCCCGCGATACCGAGAACAGCGCTGCCTGCACCATGGCCTGCCTCGCCTTGCCGTCGGGGAAGATCGACAGGGCATCGATCGCACGCTGGGCGAAATGGCGGGCGCGCGCCTTGGTATCGGCCACGGCATTGTGCTTTTCGATCAGGCGGATTGCTTCGTCGAGATCGTCATCCGAGGTGCGGAAGCCGGCGATGGCGGCTTTCCAGAACTCGCGTTCTTCCACGCTCCCGCGGGCATAGGCGAGGATGACGGGTAGCGTCATCTTGCCTTCACGGAAATCGTCGCCGCGATCCTTGCCCATTTCGGCAGCGTTCGAATCGTAATCGAGCGCATCGTCGACCAGCTGGAAGGCCACGCCCAGATTGCGGCCGTATTCATCCAGCGCCTGCTCTTCTTCCTCGCTGCATTCCGCGACGACAGCGGCGATGCGGCTGGCGGCGGCGAACAGCGCGGCGGTCTTGGCGCGGATGATGTGGAGATAGCGTTCTTCGCTGGTGTCGATCTTGCGCTGGGCAGTCAGCTGGTCGACCTCGCCCTCGGCAATGATCGCGCTGGCGCCCGAGAGGATCTTGAGGACCTTGAGGCTGCCGTCCTCGGTCATCAGTTCGAAGCTGCGGCTGAACAGGAAATCGCCGACCAGCACGGTGGCCGGATTGCCGAAAATGATATTGGCCGCTGCCTTGCCGCGCCGCAGATCGCTGCCATCGACGACATCATCGTGCAGCAGAGTGGCAGTGTGAATGAATTCGACCGCCGCAGCGAGCCGGTAATGGCGCGTGCCGCTATATCCCACCAATTCCGCCCCGGCGAGCGTAAGCATCGGCCGCAGGCGCTTGCCGCCACCGGAAATGAGATGGCCCGCCAGTGCGGGGATGAGCGGCACTTCGCTCTGCATCCGGTCCAGGATGACCTGATTGACCTGATTCATACCCTGTGCGGTGAGCGCCAGCATGGGCTCGATCGAGGGTTGCGGAGCCTTGCGCGGAAGGGGAACGACGTCTGCTGTCATGTCTGCTTGGCCATGTCCTTCCTAACCTTTCTTGGCAAGAGATGGTTTCCCGCTAATCTGACAAACGATGACGCAGGAAGCGCAACACTCCGCCGCCGAAGATGCCACGCTGGCAGGCTTTCGCAAAAGCATCGACAATATCGATGCCGCTCTGGTCCACATGCTGGCCGAGCGTTTCCGAATCACGCAGGCCGTCGGGGCCTATAAAGCGAGGGCGACCTTACCCCCCGCCGACCCGGGACGGGAGAAGGAACAGATCGCCCGTCTCCGCCGCCTGGCCGAGGAAAGCGAGCTCGATCCCGAATTCACGGAGAAATTCCTCCGCTTCATCATCGACGAGGTCATCCGCCATCACGAACAGGCGCGCAGGGGCTAACGCCCTACCCGATCATTCGATTTGGGTGTTGCGCCGGCTTCCGGGATCGCGACGTATCGACTGATTGCGGACGGCCGGGCGCTGCGGCTCTACGCGGCGCTTTTCCACCTGTCGCGGAGCGACGTGGGCACGCGGTGCCCGGCTTGGCTTGGCAGACTGCGGCTCGCGGCTTGGCGCCACCGATTGCCGGTCGCGGCGCGGGGTCGCGCGTTCGCGGCGCTCTTCACGAGCCTTGCCCCGCGCAGCAGCTTCTGCCGCCTTGCGAACCAGCCCGTCGGCAAAGCCGTTGCCCTGTCTGCCCCGCTCTCCGCGCTCCTCTCGCCGGTCATGGCGACCATGGCGCTCATCCCGGTCACGGCGGTCGCCCCTGTAGTAGCGGTCCCCGCGGTGCTGGCGATCGTTGCGATGTCCGCGGCGGCGATGATCGCGGTAATAGCCATCGTTCCCGCGCGAATATCCATCCCAGTTTTCGTGATACTGCCGGTGTCCACCGCGCCGTGCGAGCCAGTAACCGCGAAGGCGGTCGTTCCACTGGTGCCGTGCCCCGCGGCGATCGTAGACGTACTGTCCTGCACCGGGATAATAGTAGTCGTCATACCAGCCGTAATAAGGGTCGTAGTAGGGATCGGCATATCCCGAACCGTAACCGACGCCGACCGATACGCTTGACCCGTATGGATCGAGCATGGTCGCGCAGCCAGAAAGGCCAAGGCCAGCGGCCATGACCAGACCCATGCGCAGGGCGAAAGACTTCTTGGGTGCTGTGATATCCATGAGCCGTTGTATATCGGCGCCGGATTGAACGGGCCGTGAACCCATTATTGTGCGCGTGGCAGGCGTAGCATCACAAGCAGACCGCCCAAGTCCTCGCTCTCGCCGAGTTCCACGTCACCCGAATAAATCTGCGCCACATCGCGTACGATCGCGAGACCGAGGCCGGTGCCGGGCTTGCCCGTATCCAGCCGCGCCCCGCGGTCGAAGATGCGGGTGCGGTCGGCTTCGGGGATGCCCATCCCGTCATCCTCTACCCAGATCGTGCAAAGCTCCGCATCGGGTTCGGCATCCACGGTGACGAAGACGCTGCCGCCGCCATATTTGGCCGCATTCTCGATGAGATTGCCGAGAATCTCGTCGAGATCCTGCCGCTCGATCGCAACTATCGCGCCGCGGTTGCCGTCAAGGTCCAGGCGCGCATCCTCGTGGATGCGGGTGACCGCGCGCAGCACGCTTTCCGCGCTGGGCCAGACGGCGGCGCGGGCGTGGCCGGAAGCGCGGCGGCCGACAGCGCGGGCGCGGGCCAGATGGTGTTCCACATGGCGCTGCATGGTCCGCGTTTCGCGGCAGACGAGGTCGGAAAGCTTGGGATCGTGCGCCGTGGCAGCATTGGTGAGTACGGTGAGCGGGGTTTTCAGCGCATGAGCGAGATTGCCCGCATGCATGCGCGCTTCTTCGGCCTGCCGTTCACTATGGGCGAGAAGCGAATTGATCTCCTCCACCAGCGGCTCCACCTCAAGCGGCAGAGGCTCGTCGATCCGGTTCGCGCCTTCGGAACGCATGGATTGGATCGCGGCCCGCACGCGGCGGAGCGGCGAAAGGCCGTAATAGCTCTGCAGCACCGCCATGATCAGCAAGCCAAGACCCAGCGCGGCGAAGCTCCATACAAGGATCGACCGAATGCGCCGTATCTGCGCGTCCATTTCCTCGCGGGCGGAAGCCACGGCAAAGGTCCAGCGCGTATCACTATCGGGCAGGATGATGCTGCGCTCGGCGATGCGCAGCGGCTCGTCAGGGAACTGATTGCTGTCATAGAAATGGGCATCGTCGTCGACATGCTCGCCGTCGAGCTGGAGCGTGCGGTCCCACAGGCTGCGGCTGGGATAGGGATCGCGGCCCGGCCCGCTGATCTGCCAGTAGACGCCGCTGTTGACCTCAAGAAAACGCTGGTCGCCGAGCGAGCGGTAGAAGCGGACATCGCCCCAGTCGTCCACCTCGGCAGAGGCGATCAGGGCGGTCAGCACATATTCCAGCTGGTCGTCGAAATTGCGCTGGACCTGGCTGGTGAGCGTGCGTTCGAGGGCGAAACCGCCGCCAAGCAGCAGCACTGTGATCCAGATGGCCGCAATCGCCATCATACGCGCCGCGAGGCTGCGCTGCGGTCCCTGCTGGAAGTTCAGGACGACCGGTGACGAGTCGTCCGCAGGCACAGATGCGTCCCCGGCAGGAGAACCCGCCGCCGGACGCGTCTCGCCCGCCACTTCCTCAGGAAGCGCGGGGTGCGTCGGCGGGGTCGTCGAGGCTATAGCCCAATCCACGAATTGTCGTGATGACGTCTGCGCCCAGCTTCTTGCGAATGCGCGTGACGAAAACTTCGATCGTATTCGAATCGCGGTCGAAATCCTGATCGTAAATATGTTCGATCAGTTCGGTGCGGCTGACCACCTTGCCCTTGTGGTGCATGAGATAGCTCAGCAGCTTGTATTCCTGCGCGGTCAGCTTGACCGGCTCGCCCGAAAGAGTGACGCGGCCAGACCGCGTGTCCAGCCGGACCTGCCCTGCAGTCAGCTCGCTGGAGGTGTTGCCCGATGCGCGGCGGATCAGCGCGCGCAAGCGGGCGATCAGTTCTTCGGTCTGGAATGGCTTGGCGAGGTAATCGTCGGCGCCCGCATCGAGGCCGGCGACCTTGTCAGACCAGCTGTCACGTGCGGTCAGCACCAGCACGGGGAACTTGCGCCCCTCCTTGCGCCACATGCCGAGCACGGTCAGCCCGTCGATCTCCGGCAGGCCGAGATCAAGGATTACGGCGTCGTAATCCTCGGTCGAACCGAGGAAATGGCCGTCTTCGCCATCGGTCGAAAGATCGACTGCATAGCCATTCCCTTCGAGCGTGCTCTTGAGCTGCAGGCCGAGTGTCGGCTCGTCCTCGACGATCAGGATTCTCATGAATTTCCGTCCTCGCTAATAATCTTGCGCGTGTTGTTCATGTAGATGAACGCGTCAAGATGAACGAGGTTTCGAATGGTGGAATTCAGTTGCTGCGACGCAGGACGCGGCCAGTGCGCGCATCCACATCCACATAGATCACCCGGCCATCGCGAATGAACTTCAGGCGGTAGGCCATAGCCGTCGAATCGTAATCGAAGCCCAGATATTCCGCGCCCTTCATCTGTGGCAGGATGCGGTTTTCGATTTCCCGGGCGCGCAGGATATTGCCCGCACGCATTTCCTTGCGCGCCTCGCCCTGGTCGGAGCGACGCTGCGCTTCCGCAGGAGTAGCGGCAATCGGTCCGGCGATCAGGCCGAAGGCGAGCAAGGATGCGATAACCTGTTTCATGATGCCGTTCTGACTAATCGAACGGCATTGAACAAGGTGTGAATGTGGGCAACTGCCAGTGTTCAGCGGGTCATCTCGTATTTAACGGTAATGCTGACACCTGTCGAAATGGTACCCGGTTCGACAGGCGCGGATTCATCCGATGCCATCATCCTGCTTCCCGTTACGACGATCGGCTGCGGGCCCGAGCGGCCCTGCATGCTTTCGTTGATCTCGAGCAGGCGAACATTGGAATAGCCTGCAAGCGAAGCATATTCGCGGGCCTGCGCCTCGGCGCGTTTGATCGCGGCGCGGCGGGCAGCGGCCTTCGCGGACTCATCGTTTTCCAGGCCGAACCGCGGCCCGTTAAGATCGGTCGCGCCAGCCACCACAAGGGCATCGAGCACTTCGCCGGTCTCGTCGATATCGCGCAGCTTTATCGTGACACGATTGCTGGCCTGATAGCCGCGGAAGATCTGTTCCTGCCGCTGCTGGTCATAGTCGTAGCGCGCATTGAGATTGATGCTGCTGGTCTGGATGTCGCGCTCTGCGACGCCGAGCGATTTGATCCGCTCGATTACCGAACGCATGGCGCGCGAATTCTGGCGCAGGGCCTCGACCGCAGTAGGCGCTTCGCTACTGACCCCGGCGCCGACGGTGACCATGTCGGGCGCTGCATCGACTTCTTCCATGACTGTCAGCTCGACCACCGGGCCGGTGGCCGCGATCTGGATTTCGGCAGCCTGCGCTGTCATAGGCAGTGCCGTAGCAAGGACCGCAGCGGGAATGGCGTAACGGATCATGGATAGTCTCCTGTTGTTTATTCGACCTTTAGTCTTGACCGCTTTACGCATGCCTGAACGAAGTCGTTCCGCGAATTACTTGGCTACAAAGAACATGACGGGGCCGCTAAGGGTTCGATAAAGGGGGCGTATGTGATCAGATTGCCGAAATTCTTTGCCATTGCTCTGGCGGGCGTACTTTCCACGCAAGCTCTTGCCCAGCCGATGGACCGTGTTCCCGACCGTGCCGAAGGTGAAGGGCCTTATGAAACGCTGATCGTTTCGGGGGCGACCATGGTCGAAGGATCGGGCGCGCCGCCCACTGGGCCGGTCGATATTGTGATCGAAGGCAACAGGATCGCAGCCATTCACGGCGGCAGCGCCCCCGACGCCGTTCGTGCCCGCGCAAGCCGCATCGTCGATGCCAGTGGAATGACGGTGATGCCCGGCTTCGTCGACGTGCATGGCCATAATGGCGATGCCGGCAAGGCAGGTCAGGCCTCCTATGGCTACAAGCTGTGGCTCGCCCATGGCGTAACCAGCGTGCGCGGTGTTTCCTTCTATTGGGGACCCGGCCAGCCCGATCTGGAAGACACGCGCCGCAGCGCCGCCAACACGATCACCGCGCCGCGCCTGTTTCCCTATGCCGCCTTTGGCGACAAGTGGGGCGGCGGCACGATCGACAGCGCGGCGAAAGCGCGCGAATGGGTCCGCTGGGCAAAGTCTGAAGGGTTCTGGGGAATCAAATTCTTCAACTCGCTCGAACCGGACCTGCTCGGCGCGGCGCTGGACGAGGCGGAGAAGCAGGGCCTCGGCACCGTCGCCCACCTTGCCCAGCCGGGCGTGCAGCGGGTCAATGCACGCAAGGCGGTGGAACTGGGCATGGACGGGGTCACCCATTTCTACGGCCATTTCGAGAGCCTGCTCGATGATGCTGCCCTCCCCACCTATCCGCAGGGCTATAATTATGCCGACGAACAATCCCGCTTTGCCTGGGTCGCTCGGCTGGCCGATCAGGTGGTCGAGCCGGGAAGCGAGAAGTGGGACGAGTATGTCGACTTCCTCGTCGACAGCGGCGTGACGCTCAGCCCCACCTTCAACATCTATTCCGCCAGCCGCGACGTGATGGCCGCGAAAAACCGCGACTGGCACGAACGCTATACCCTGCCCAGCCTGATGGAATTCTACGCGCCCAGCGCCACCAATCACGGCAGCTATTACAAGGACTGGTCGACCGAGGATGAAGTCGCCTGGCGCAAATTCTATCGTTACTGGTTCGACCTGACGAAGGAATTCCACCGCCGCGGCGGCCGCGTAACCGCCGGTAGCGATCCGGGCTATATCTACCAGACCTGGGGCTTCGCCTATATTGGCGAGCTGGAAATGCTGCGCGAGGCGGGCCTCGAACCGCTCGAGGTGATCCGGGCGGCCACGCTGTCCGGTGCACAGGAAATCTACCAGCCGCGTGGCGAGAAGCCGCCGATGGGGACGATCCAGGTCGGCAAGCTGGCCGATCTCGTGATCGTGCCGGGCAATCCGCTCGACAATCTCAAGCTGCTTTACGGCACCGGTCACACGAAGCTCAATTACGAGACCGGCGCAATCGAACAGGTCGGCGGCGTGCGCTGGACCATCAAGGACGGCATCGTCTACGACGCGCCCGCCCTGCTGGAGGATGTGGCGCGGATGGTCGAGGAGCAGAAGGCGGCGCGGCCTTAGGGCGCAGTCGCCGCGAGCGACTTGCGGCGATCCGTCGTGAGACGGTGCAACGCTGCGTATGGTTCGGATGCTGCACCATGGATTGCCGCGTCGCCCGCGGCTCCTTGCAATGACGCCGAGGTCCGTCATCGCGAGCGTAGCGCGGCGATCCATCGTGCGACCTTGGCCCCAATGCGACGGCCCAAAAGGCTCGCCAAGTGTCCCGCAGACCGCCCCACACCTCCCGACAATAACGCAGGGCACTTGCCGACAGCCCTCCGCCCGCCTACCTCGCGCCACCTATGGCACAGCCCCCAATTCTCAGCCTCGAAGGCATGGCCCTGCAGCAGGGCGGCAAATGGCTGTTCGGCGGCCCGGATCACGAACCGCTCGACCTCCACATCGGCCCGCGTGACCGGTTGGCGCTGATTGGCCGCAATGGCGTGGGCAAGACCACGCTCTTCCGCATGATAGACGGTCGGATCGATACCGACGCCGGCATCCGCAAGATCAAGCCGCATACCAAGGTCGTGCTGCTCGAACAGGACCCCGATGTGGCCGCGCATGCCACGCTAATGGACTGGGCGCTGGCAGGCGAGAATGCGCCGCAGGAATTCGAGGTGGAGGCCATCGCCAGCCAGCTCGGCATCGACATGGCGCGCGAGACCAAGGGCGCGAGCGGGGGCGAGAAACGCCGCGCCGCCATCGCCCGGGCATTGGCGCAGGACCCCGATCTGCTGCTGATGGACGAGCCGACCAACCATCTCGACCTCGCCGCGATCGACTGGCTGGAAAGCTGGCTCGACCGGTACAAGGGCGCTTTCGTCGTCATCAGTCATGACCGGACCTTCCTCAAACGCCTGACCAGCGCGACCATCTGGCTCGATCGCGGCAGCCTGCGCCGCAAGGAAGTGGGCTTTGGCGGCTACGAGGCCTGGGAAGAACAGGTCTATGCCGAAGAAGCGCGCGCGGCGGAAAAGATGGACGCCAAGCTCAAGCTGGAAGCCCACTGGCTCGAACGCGGGGTAACCGCGCGGCGCAAGCGCAACCAGGGCAGGCTCGAAAAGCTGTGGCAGATGCGGGCGCAGCGGGCCTCGATGATTTCGGCGGGCGGCACTGCCAAGCTGAAGCTGGCGACCGAAGCCGAATTCAAATCCAAATCGGTCATCACCGCGGACCAGATCACCAAATCCTATGGCGATCGCACGATCATCAAGCCGTTTTCCCTGCGCATCCAGCGCGGCGACCGGATCGGGATCGTGGGCGCAAATGGCGCGGGCAAGACGACGCTGCTGAAAATGCTGACCGGCGAATTGGAGCCCGACAGCGGCACGGTGGACATCGCCAAGACGCTGACCGGCGTGATGATCGACCAGCAGCGCCAGCTCCTCACCGCTGACAAGACGGTGCGGCAAGTGCTGGCCGAGGGCGGCGACTGGATCGATGTGCGCGGCGTGCGCAAGCATGTGCAGGGCTATATGAAGGAGTTCCTGTTCGACCCGAAGATCGTCGATATGCGCGTTTCCGTGCTGTCGGGCGGGGAGCGGTCGCGCCTGCTGCTGGCCCGCGAATTCGCGAAGGCATCAAACCTTCTGGTGCTGGACGAACCGACCAACGATCTCGATCTCGAAACGTTGGACCTGCTGCAGGAAGTCATCGCGGATTACGAAGGCACCGTGCTGATCGTGAGCCATGACCGCGACTTCCTCGACCGCACTGTGACGGTTACGCTGGGTCTCGACGGGACCGGCAAGGTCGATGTCGTGGCCGGCGGGTACGAGGACTGGCAGGCCAAGCGGCAGGCCCCGATTGGCGGCAAGGCGAAGGGTGAGAAATCGGGCGACACGCCCGCGCCCCCTCCCCCGCCACCGCCGAAACCGACCAAGCTGTCCTACAAGGACCAGCGCGATTACGAGTTGCTCCCGGCGCGGATCGAGGAACTGGAAGCCGCCATCGCGCGCGGCGAACAGATCCTGGCCGATCCCGATCTCTACACCAGTGATCCGCAGCGTTTCGCCAATGTATCCAAGGGCATAGAGAACGCGCGCGAAGAAAAGGACGCGGCAGAAGAACGCTGGCTGGAGCTGGCCGAACAGGTCGAGGCGCTTTGAGCGCACAGGCTCTCAAGCTAGAAATCCGTTCCTGCACGCTGTGCGCAGAGCATCTCCCGCTCGGCCCCAAGCCCATCGTGCAGTTCAGCGCCACCAGCCGCGTGGTCGTGGTCGGCCAGGCGCCGGGGCGCATCACGCATGAAACCGGCCTCGCCTTCGATGACAAGTCGGGATACCGGCTCGCCGAATGGCTGGGTGTAAGTTTCGAGACGCTCCACGATCCCGCCTTGTTCGCCATCGTATCGATGGGCTTCTGCTATCCCGGAAAGGCCAGCGGGGGCGACAAGCCCCCACGCCCCGAATGCGCGCCCACCTGGCACGATCGGGTGATGCGCGAACTCCCCGAAGACCGGCTGACGCTACTGGTCGGCACCTATGCCCAGCGCGCCTATCTGCCGTACACCAAGAGCTGGACGATGCGGGACCGCATCCTGCGCTTTCGCGAATTTCTGCCGCATTTCCTGCCGCTTCCCCACCCCGCCTGGCGCAGCACGCTGTTCATGCGCGACAACCCGTGGTTCGAAAGAGAAGTCCTGCCGGAGGTGCGCCAACGGGTCGCCAAGTTGACAGGTTGACACTGTCCTGGAGAAAAACTCCATCTCACCCGATACGGTAGAAATCGGCCACCCGGTCGAGCGCGAGTTTCAGCACCAATTTGCCGCTCCGGCTCGGCCAGCCAAGCCCCTTCTCCGCTACGGCCAAAGCCTCGCACCCACAGGCCACACGCCACAGGATATCCTTCAGCCCCGCCCCTGCCTCGGCCATCGCGCCGTCGAACCGGTCCTTGGCTGCCAGTTGGCGTTCCGATGGCGTCATGCCGCCGCCATTGCCGCAGTCGACGCGCATCGGATCCCAGCGCATGGTCACCGATGGCGATAGCTGCGCGCGCTCGTAATCGGCACGCAGACGCTCGCCTGCGTCGAACTGGCGATCGTCGAGATGACCGCGCGCATGGAGCCACGTCAGCGGCGATTCGCCGAGGTTCATTGTGACCGTACGGCGTTTTCCGCGCACCCCGCCCCGCCGCTTCGGCCCGACTTCGGTCAGTTCGCGTTCGATCAATTCCCGCTTCATGCATTCCTCCATTTCGTGAACGGCGGGGTTGCCTTGAAACGGTTCATGTAGGAAAGCAGAAAAACCAATCTGGTTATTCAGGCATTTTCACATGATCAACCGCATCCGCGATATCCGCAAGCAGAAGGGCATGACGCTCTCCGACCTCGCCGAAGCCTGCGACCCGCCAACCACGCCGCAAACCGTCGGGCGGCTGGAAACCGGCATGCGCAATCTCTCGCTCAAATGGATGGAGCGATTGGGTGCGGCGCTGGGGGTGGAGCCTGAAATGCTGGTACGGTCGGAGACTGCCGAACACCCGCAGGTGGTCGCTTCACTCAAGCAAGGCGGCCCCGAAGCGCTGGAGACGACCCGCGATGCGATCCTCGCCACGGACATGGGCGGCGACGGCGCGCTGGTGGTGATGACGATCGACTATCCGCATGGAGAATACCGCCCCGGCGATCAGCTGTGGCTGCGGCAGCTCGATCCGGCCGACGCTGCCCGCGCAGTCAATCGCGATGTGCTGGTACCGCGCAAGAACGGACGCTTCGCCTTTGGCCGCCTGATCGACCGACAGGGCAAGCTCGTCGGCCTGCTCCCGCCCGGACACGGGGAAAAGCAGCAGGTAGTCGAAAACCCTGCATGGATAGGTGTAGCCGAAATGCTCGTCCGCCGCCTTTGAAAGGCAGCGGACAACGCATTATCAAACTTCGCCGCGCAGCTTCTTTTCCTGCCGGTCGGCCACGGACTCCTGCGGCACGAAGCTGTTGGAATTGACGCCCATCCACACCAGCAGCGGCGCCGCCATGTAGATCGAGCTGTAGGTGCCGACGAAGATACCCAGCGTGATCGCCGCGGTCAGGCCGAAGAGGCTGGCCGGGCCGAACAGCAGCAGCGGGATCAGCGCCACGAGCAGCGTCAGCGAGGTCATCACGGTACGCGCCAGCGTCTCGTTGACCGAAAGATCCAGCAGCTCGGGCAGCGGCATCTTGCGGTATTTTTTCAGGTTTTCGCGGATGCGGTCGTAAACCACGATCGTATCGTTCAGCGAATAGCCGATGATCGCCAGGATGGCCGCGATGATCTGGAGGCTGAATTCAAGCTGGAATAGCGCGAACATCCCCAGAGTCAGCGACACGTCGTGGAACAATGCGAACAGGCCGCCCACGCCGAATTGCCATTCGAACCGGATCCAGATGTACAGCGCCACGCCCAGCATGGCGAGCGCCAGCGCGAAGACCGCATCGCTGCGGAATTCGCCCGAGACCTTGCCCGATACGTTGTCGTTCCCGTCCAGACGGAAATCCGGATAGTTTTCCTGCAGCTGCGCGACCACGGCGTTGGCGGCGGCTTGTGCAGCTTCCTTGTCCGAGGATACATCGTCGGGAAGGCGGATGCGGATCGAAACCTGGTTATCCTCGCCGAAGCGCTGGACGACGGGGGAGCCGTAGCCGAGCTCCTCGATATCGTTGCGCAGTTCGCCGACCGGCGCTTCCGCGCTCTGCGTGAATGTCGCGCGGACTTCCAGGCCACCGGCGAAATCGACGCCGTAATTGAGGCCCTTGGTCATCACGAGACCCCAGCTCGCCGCGATCAGCACGATGCTGACCACGAAGAACGGGATGCGCCATTTGAGGAACTTGATGTTGGTGTCGTCGGGGACGAGCTTGAGCAATTTCATGGTCCGTCCTCCTTACAGGTTCAGATCAGTGGGCCGCGCCTTGCGCAACCATTGGGCCACCCACATCCGCGTCAGCGGAAGCGCGGTGAAGACCGAGGTGAAGAGGCCAACCACCAGCACGACTGCGAAGCCCTTGATCGGGCCCGAGCCGAACTGGAACAGCAGCACGCCGGCGATGAAGTTGGTCACGTTGGCATCGTAAATGGCGCGGCTGGCTTCCTTATAGCCGTTTTCCACCGCCGCTACGACCCGCCGCCCGCGCTTGCGCTCTTCGCGAATACGCTCGTTGATGAGCACGTTGGCGTCGACCGCGGCACCGATGGTCAGCACGAAGCCGGCGATACCGGGCAGCGTCAGCGTGGCGTTGAGCGCGGCCATGATGCCGAGAAGCATGAGCACGTTGATGATCAGGGCCACGGTCGCATAGATACCGAAGCGTCCATAGGTCACGATCATCAGCAGCATGACCAGCAGCGTACCGATGCCCATGGCAAGCAGGCCCTGCTTGATCGAATCGGCGCCCAGATCGGGGCCGACGGTGCGTTCCTCGACCACGGTCAGATCGACCGGCAAGGCGCCCGAGCTGAGCTGGATCGCCAGTTCATTGGCGCTCTGCACGGTGAAGCTGCCGCTGATCTGCGACTGGCCGTTGAGGATCGGTTCCTGCATCACCGGTGCGGAAATCACTTCGCCATCGAGGATGATCGCGAAGCGTTCGCCGGTATGCTGGCGCGTCATGGTGGCGAAGCGCTTGCCGCCCTGCGGGTTGAACGCGATGCTGACCACAGGCTCGTTGGTCTGCTGGTCCACGCTCTGCTGCGCATTGGTCAGGGTCGAGCCGTCGATCCCGCCAAGGCGATCGACCACGACACCGCCGCCGCCATACCGCTGCTTGTCGGCATAGGCGACGACTTCGCCGCCGGCGACGAAACCGCGCTCGACCTCTTCCAGCGTTGCTTCACGCTGCACCAGCTTGAATTCGAGCTGGGCGGTCTTGCCGATCAGTTCCTTCAGCGCTTCGGGATCCTGCAGGCCGGGGACCTGCACCACGATGCGCGTGTCGCCCTGGCGCAGAACGGTCGGTTCGCGTGTGCCGAGGCTGTCGATACGGTCGTTGATGACGCTCAGCGCGGCGTCCATCGCGGCGCTGACGGCATTGTCGAGACCGGCTTCGGTCTGGGTCAGCACGAAGCGCTGCCCGTCGACCACCTGGAGGTCCCATTCGCGGACCGGGCCGGTGCCCGACATCAGGCCTTCGATCTCACCGCGGGCGCGGTCGATCTGCGAGGCATCGTCGAGCAGGAAGCTCAGGCGGTTGTCGTCGGTCGAGACGTCGCCGATGCGGATACGCCCGCCCTCGGCACCGCGCAGCGCATTGCGCACGCCTTCTTCCATGTCTTCCAGCCGCTTGGCCGCGACCTGGTCGCGCTCCGCCTCGAGCAGGATATGGCTGCCCCCGGCAAGGTCGAGACCGAGATTGACGGTCGGATCGGGCAGGCTGTCGGGCCAGTCCTGGTTCGACAGCGAGGCAAGCGAGGGAAGCGCTGCGAGCACGCCCAACAGGGCGATACCCCAGAGCATGACCTTCTTCCAGGTCGGGAATTCCAGCATGACCGGGTCTCTATCCTTGTGGCCGGATCAGTCGTTGGCGGGTGCTGCGGGCTTGCCGCTGAGCACTTCGCCGATGGTGGATTTGACCGCGCGCACCTTCATGCCCTTGGCCAGTTCGAGCTCTACGTAATGCTCTTCCACCTTGGTGATCTTGCCGACCAG
>NZOF01000035.1 GCA_002695185.1 Erythrobacter sp. | reverse complement strand
TTGGCTTCCGCGATAGCCTCCATTGATCCCAGGTTCTCGATATGCGCGGGCGCGATCGTCGTGATCACAGCGATGTTGGGTCGAACCTGCTTGGAAAGTCCCCCGATCTCTCCCGCATTGTTCATACCCATTTCGAAGATACCGAACCGGCTACGGGCGGGCATTCTTGCTAGGCTGAGCGGCACCCCTACATGGTTGTTGTAACTGCGGGTCGATCGATGTGCAGCGCCGCGGCTCGCCCGTTCGAGGCTTGCGAAGATCGCTTCCTTGACGCCGGTCTTGCCGACCGATCCGGTAACTCCGATGATCTTCGCTTGGGTCCGGCTACGGGCCATCGCCGCCAGTGCCTTCAGCGCTTCTGTCGTATCCTGGACCAGGACATGCGGATAATCGACCGGTCGATCTACGATGGCGGCGGCTGCCCCGTTTTCGAACGCTTTTGCCAGAAATCGGTGACCATCCATTGCTTCGCCCTTAAGAGCAATGAAGAGATCGCCATTGACCACATCGCGGCTGTCCATCTCGACGCCGGCCACCTGAAAGGCGCAACTTGCCTGCCCATTGACCGCCTTGGCGATGGCTTCGCTGTCCCAAAGAGTCAGCGGAAGTCGGTCGCGCGGATCGGCAGGCCATTCGACATAGGCCGGGTGACGCAGGATCGCCGCGCTCACGATGCACCGCCATTCGCGATCTGGGCAGCGCATTCGCGAGCGACTTCGACGTCGTCAAAGGGATGGACTTGCATGCTTTCTCCCGATCCGATGATCTGACCTGTTTCGTGCCCTTTTCCCGCGATGAGGACGATGTCATCCGGTTTTGCGGCAGCAATGGCTTCATGAATAGCTTCGCGACGACCCGCCACTTCGCGCGCCTGAGGTGCGCCTTCAAGCACCTGACGGCGGATTTCCGCAGGATCTTCGCCTCGCGGATTATCATCTGTGACGATAACGAGATCGCTGGACTTCGCTGCTGCTTGGCCCATCGGCGCTCGCTTGCCATGATCGCGATCGCCACCAGCGCCAAATACGGTGATCAGCCTTCCAGAGACGTGCGGGCGCAAAGCAGCAATCGCAGCTTCCAAAGCGTCAGGCGTATGAGCATAATCGACGTAGATCGGGGCGCCGCCGGGGGCGATGACTGCCCGTTCCAAGCGCCCTCGAACTGGCTGCAACCTTGAAACTGCATCCCATACCTGGCTAGCGGAAATACCGGTCGCCAACGCAAGGCCGGCGGAAGTAAGGGCGTTGGACACCTGATACGCGCCGATCAGAGGCAGCCTGATGGTCCGTTGGGCTCCCTCATGCTCGATCGTCAACGACTGGCCAAGCTGGGTTGGTTCACGTCCGGTAAGCCGAATATCGGCTCCTTCTTCACCGACGGTCATGATTTTCAGACCACGCTTTTTCGCGTGATCCACAACGCGCGCATTCCAAGCGCTGACACCCGAACCGATCCAGATGACAGCAGTAGCATCATCCGACACCACCTCGTCAAAAAGACGCATCTTCGCGGCGAAATAGTCATCCATGTCCGCGTGGTAATCGAGATGATCTCGGCTGAAATTGGTGAAACCAGCGGCTTCTACCGGAACGCCTTCGTTGCGATATTGTGAAAGACCGTGACTGGATGCTTCGTAAGCAACATGGCTTACCCCTTCCCGGGCAAGGCCGCTCAAATTGGACAAGAAAGTCACTATGTCAGGCGTGGTCAGACCGGTGGAGACACTCCCGTCCGGAGTTGTAACGCCCAAGGTGCCGATGCTGGCTGCGCGCTCGCCAGCCATACGCCATATCTGGCGGACCATTTCTACGCACGAGGTTTTACCGTTCGTTCCAGTTACGGCGACGATATGCTCGGGCACCGGCGTGAAAAATTGCGCAGCCATCTCCGCAAAGCATTTACGGGGGGTGGGGCTCGCTATGTGGAGTGCCCCGTCCACTTTTGCTTCAGGCCGTGCGACGATCGCGATTGCACCAGCTTCAATGGCAGCAGGAATGAAATCCTCGCCATTGGCTTGAGCCCCTTGGAAGGCTCCGAAAACGGTACCCGGAGCAACCTTGCGATTGTCGATCGCAAAGCCGGTAACCGAGAAGTCCGCATTCTCGGGACATTGCACACCAGCGGCGCTACAGATCTTAATGAGCTTCACTTCTGCGCCTCTGGAATGAGAGGTGTGATTGCTGAAATATCGATATCTCGCTTGTCGTCCGGACGCACGCCGATCAGAGGACCGATGCGCGGCACAAGGCGTCCGACGATAGGTGCCGCGTTCCATGCAGCCGTGCGCTGATAGGAACTTGCGAGCGTGCCCTTTGGTTCGTCGAGCATGGCAATCACGACATAGCGGGGGCGATCCATCGGAAAAGCAGCGGCGAAGGTAGAGACCAGCGCCGTACGCCGATAGCCACCCTTCCCGCCCGGCTTCTCAGCCGAGCCGGTCTTGCCACCGACGCGATAGCCGGGGGCATCGGCATTACGTCCTGTGCCGTAAATGGCGATTGCCCGCATCATCTGCCGCATCCTGCTTGAGGTCGACGCCTTGAATACGCGGCGACCCTTGGGCGCCTGTCCCGGACCAAGCTTCTTTAGCGTTGCCGGGCGATAGACGCCCCCGTTGACCATCGCCGCGTACGCACTGGCGAGGTGCAGTGGCGTGACAGCGATACCGTGTCCGAAACCGACAGTCATATTGGTTAGGCGAGCCCATTTATCTCCGGGCCAGAGAGGAAATCCCTTCGCGGGAAGCTCAATCTCCGGGCGACCATTCATCCCGAGATCGATCATATACTGGCGAAGCCTTTCCGGTCCCATTTCGTCGGCGATGCGGGCGCTGGTAGTGTTCGAGGAATGGATCAGGGTCTCGACGGCATTGAGCGTCGGCCCCATTGCGTGACTGTCGCGGATAGTGAAACGCCCAACCTTCACTGGCGATGCATCGAACCGCTTACCCAAATCCCGGATGGTACCGGAATCGATCGCCGCAGCCACGGTCAAAGGCTTGAAGGTAGAACCGAGTTCGTAAACCTGGTTGGTCACGCGGTTGAACATCAGCTTCTGGCCTTCCGCGTCGATCTTGTTGGGATCGAATTCGGGAAGAGAGGCAAGCGCCATTACTTCACCGGTATCCACATCCAGCACGATACCGGCCCCGCCTTGAGCCTGCGTCAACTTCATGCCGCGGCGCAATTCATCTTCCAGTGCGCCCTGAACTCTAACATCGATTGAAAGAGCAATAGGAGTCCCGCGTGTCGCTGGATTGGTCAGATGATCGTTGAAGACCTGCTCCATCCCTACCCGGCCATTGCCGTCTGCCGCCACATATCCGAGAACATGCGCCGCCATCTGCCCTTGCGGGTAATGACGATCCTCTTCCATAGGCATTTCAAGCGCAAGCTCACCGATGTCCTGCACGCGATTGGCTTCTTCCGGGAGCAGCCGCCGGCGAAGATACCCGCCCTTGCCGCTTGATAGATGTGCCGCAAGCGCCTTCTCGTCCATATCGGGGAAGATTGCTTTCAACTTGGACGCCACGTCTTCGGGTTTCGCAACCAGGGGCGCTTCATCTTCGCCGAGCGCCTCTGGATTAAACCACAGCGCGTAGGCCGGGAAAGCGCGGGCCATTGGTACGCCATTGCGATCTACGATTTCGCCGCGATCGGGCAGAAGAGCTGCTTCAAGCGAAGTCGCGCGCGCTTCTTCCCCACCAGCTCCGAGATAGACAATCCGGCTAAGCGCTACGGCCGTTAAAAGTGCAAAAACGATGGCTATCCAAAGGACACGCCAACGCGCAAGGTCGAGCGACTTCTGGCGAATGCTCACGAGTTGCACCCGTCCGCTCGCCATCGCCATGCTAACCGCCCCCGGCCCACCGTGGAGAGCGGAAAATGCGTTCACCGAGCGACCTCCGCCATGGCAACAGAAGCTGCCGCAGGCCGGGAAAGCCGCTGGGCGAGGCTGCTGGCAAGCCGCTGAGCAGGCTCATCCACCTGTACCGCCGCTATCGCAATAGTCTCAGCATTCGCCTCGTCGTCGCCCAGCCATTCCTCGAGCAGGCCTTCATCTTCCACGGGACCGGTGTCAGCCTTGGCGACCCGGATTGGCTGCGGGGCGTCCATGCCTCTTGGCGTACCCAGGACAGCCAGCTGACGCTCATGCTCTACATACTGGTCGGCACGCGGTGCGGAATATCCGAATTCGACCTGGTTCCATGCCGCGAGTTGCATCTGGCTTGCGCGAGTCTGGAATTCGGTTTCGAGCATCAGCTTGGATCGCTCAGATGCAATGATCTGCCGCTCGAGCAAGCGAACGTCGCTTTTCACGGCGTTCACCTTGAACGTCAGTGCGAGGAAAAGCGCGCCGCACATGCTGAGAACAAGCAACCAGCCAATCTGACGAATGCGCGAAGTCTGGGCCATCATGCGGCCTCCCTTGCCGGAGTGGAGGTGCGGACCGCGTGACGCAGAACCGAAGAGCGCGCACGCGGATTACGGTCGATCTCGGCCTCGCCGGGCTTGATCGCCTTTGAAATGGGGGAAAAGACCGGATCGACCTGCACTGCCATGGGGACGTGACGCGAGGCGCTCGGGGGTGAGGATGCCTCGCGCAGGTAGCGCTTGACGATCCGGTCTTCGAGGCTGTGGAAGCTGACCACCGCCAAGCGGCCACCTTCGCACAACAAATGTTCGGCAGCCGACAGTCCCTGAGACAGTTCGTCGAGCTCGCCATTTACGTGAATTCTGATGGCCTGGAAGGTCCGGGTTGCCGGATCCTTTTTGTCATGAGGCTTGTGCCCCAGGGCCTTGCGCACGACAGTCGCCAGTTGGCCGGTCGTTTCGAGCGGGCGCGCAGCCACGATTGCCCGTGCGACGCGGCGCGACTGCCGTTCCTCACCGTATTGGTAGATCACGTCCGCGATCAGGTTCTCATCCGCAGTGTTGAGAAAATCGGCAGCGCTTTCACCGTCCTGACTCATGCGCATGTCCAGCGGTCCGTCGGCGGAAAAAGCAAATCCGCGATGCGCCTGGTCCAGCTGCATCGACGAAACGCCGATATCCATGACGACACCGTTTACGCGATCGACTCCTGCAGAGCGCATGACGTCGAGCATCTCGGAAAAACGGTGCGGATGAAGGATGAGGCGCGATGAATGACCTTCCCCTTCCTGCAAGGTCCGGCCAGCCGAGATCGCATCAGGATCACGGTCGAAGGCATGGACGGTCGCCCCGCGTTCGAGAAGAGCGCGCGTGTAGCCGCCGGCGCCGAAGGTCGCATCGATCAGAACGTCGCCCGGCTGCGGGTCGAGCGCAGCGATAACCTCTTCGAGAAGGACGGGGATATGAGGCGCGTCGCTCATTTGCCCTTAGCCTTGGCGTCGGCAAGCAAGCTCTCGCAGGCAGCCTTTGCGCTGGCCCAGTCATCGCCCATCCCGGCAAGCTCTTCCGGATTCCATAAGGTGAAGAAGCGACCACCGCCCTGAAAGTAGAGCCCGCCATCGATCTTGCCGAGAGCGCGAAGATGATCGGGCATTACGAAGCGGCCACTGTCGTCGAACGGCATTTCGATGAAGCCAAAAAGCTGGCTGGCGCGCGTATCGCGGTCGAAGTCCTTGCCTACGCGGACAGCGATCTCTTCTTCGCGATCAAGTTGCGCGTCGAGCTCCTCTTTACGGCTGAGGCCGAAGCCCACGAGACAGTTCCAGGTGGGATGCTTCATCAGGCATAGGGTGCGGCCGTCGGAACTTTCCTTCACGGCCTTTCGGAAGAGCGGAGGGAGCACGAAGCGGCCCTTATCGCCCGCAGGCGAATAGGCTTGTCCGCTGTAACCTCCGAATTGCACTTCCCCGTTCCCCAGCTTGCGTTTGCATCCTCCCGATCGGCACACGTCTCCAGCCCGCGAAAGCACGTGCTCTCACGGCGCTCGAACCTTTCGGCATCGCGCGCAAAGACAATGGCATGTCCGATGTGTGGGTGGTTTATCGCGGGAGTTGCAGGGATGAAAGGGAAAATTACGGGATTTTGCGGGATGGGACGTTAAAGTTCTGAAATTCAAAGGAATTTTTGTTTGGCGTGCCGGGTAGGACTTGCCTTCCTGTTAAGTATTATTGGCGGAAATCCGTCAGAATCGCTGAGGGGATCAATGATTAAATCTGCGTGTCCCGTTAATTCCCGGGGTTCTTCCCGTGAAATCCCGAACGACTGGTCAGTTGTCGAATATGCGATCGATCAACGCCGATAGAGCGCTCTTGCGCACGGCATCGTCGTAGTGATCGTCCAAAACCGCGGCATCCGCGATTAATAACGCCCGACCCTGGCCGATCTTGCAATCCGCGATGAGACCGTCCGCTGAAAGGTCGCAGTCGGCATGGTCGCTCGCGCCCCGCGTTTCGAAGTGACCCGCCAAGTCAACCGGAAGGTTGGTCGTATTCGCTTGTTTGAGGCGCTCGCCGCCGGGCTGCTCTTCATCGTATAGCAAGGCAAGTCCCCAGCGCGAAAGAATTGGAGAAATCACCACCATGTCATGCGGACGTCTCGGATCGCCCAATGGGTAGTCACTGTGCTGCGTCAGCATTGGATCTGCAAATATGAGTGCCCGGCCACCTTCGCGCACCCAGGTGTCGAAGGATACGTTTTCCGACGGGGCCAAAGGGCGTGGCTGGGCAAGTATTACATGGTCGACCTCTGCAAGTGCCTCAGGCT
Source organism: Erythrobacter sp. (assembly GCA_002695185.1). The sequence goes on along the minus strand of NZOF01000035.1, from coordinate 74,877 downwards.
CAAGCGTATCGAGCGGCAGGATCACGCCATCTTCTTCCAGCAACCCCCTCACCCAGCCTCGCTCTCCCTCTTCGAGAATCGAGGAAATGTCTCCGCCCTCGCCCCAGTAGATCGGGAGAGTGGTGAACAGGCCGATTTCTCCGGACGCCTGCTCGCTCTGCGGAGTGGCAGGTGGCTCGCTTTGAGTTGGCTTTATGTTGCAACCTGCCAAGGCCAGTAGCAGAAAAGCCGCAGCGGGTTTACTGCTGGACAGGCGGAGCATCGGGAAAACCCTGTTCGGGAACCGGAGCGGGAGACTGCGATGCAGCGGGAGCCGGTTTTTGCGGCAGATCAGGTACGACGCCCGCTTCCATCAGCGGGTCATTTTGCTGAGTGGACTGGCTCGGCTCGGTAGTGGGCGCGGCTGCAGGCACCGCCGCAGCATCCACTTCCAGCATCCGATCCTGAATAAGGCTAGCAAGCCCGATCAGCAGGACCATCAGGATGATCCCCCCGATACCGATCTGCAGCCGCTGCATCGATTGCGAACGGGTTCCTGCAAGGGGTACGTCGGTAGGTTCGAGTGCAGTCGGCGCGCTGCGGGTAAGATCGAAAGATCGTGGCATGCCGGGAATCTTGGGCATTGCCGCGGCTCGCGTCAATCTTTCTCGTGGAGCCAGTCGAACACGGGCAGGTCCTTCGACTTCAACCATTCGGCATTGTAGAGTGTCGAGAGGTATCGAAATCCGGTATCACAAAGGATCGTGACCACTTGCGGCTTCTCTCGGCCTTCCGCCACAAGATGCTTGCCGAGCGCGACCGCGCCCCCGACATTTATCCCGCTCGAAAGACCAAGGCACAGCCCTTCTTCGCGCAGAAGACGGGCCACCCATTCGAGGCCTTGCTCGTCGGATATGCGGAACTGTGTGTCGATTGGCGCGCCTTCCAGATTGCCGGTGATGCGGCCCTGTCCGATACCCTCGGCTACGGAAGAACCCTCGCTCTTCAGCTCACCATTGGCGTAATAGTTGTACAGCGCAGCACCGTGCGGATCGGTCAGCGCAATCACGACGCCTTCATCGAACTCCTTGAGCCCCATGCCCACGCCGGCAATGGTGCCCCCCGTCCCGGCCGCACAAGTGAAGCCATCGATCCGGCCGTCGAGCTGCTCCCAAATTTCCTTCGCGGTTCCTTCGATGTGCGCTTTCCGATTGGCGGTATTATCGAACTGGCCGGCCCAGATTGCCCCATCGACCTCTTCTGCCATCCGGCGCGAAACGTGCTGGAAATGATTAGGATCGGCATATTTGGTCGGTGGGACAGTAACCAGTTCCGCACCAAGCGCACGAAGCGTTTGCATCTTCTCGCTCGACTGGTTGTCCGGCATCACGATAACAGTGCGATAGCCAAGTGCATTGGCTACCAGGGCGATACCAATCCCGGTATTTCCTGCAGTGCCTTCGACGATCGTACCGCCCGGCTTCAGTTCCCCGCGCGCTTCAGCATCGCGAATGATGTAAAGCGCTGCGCGGTCCTTTACCGATGCGCCCGGATTGGCGAATTCGCACTTGCCATAAATGTCGCAACCGGCTTCCTCACTTGGTCCTGCCAGGCGAACAAGCGGGGTATTGCCGATAAGGTCGAGCGTCTGCTCGCGTACGGGAATTTGAGTCATGTTGGCCGAATTAGGCGTGCGATGCCGCAGCGGCAAACAACATCAATCTTCAGGGGCGATAGTAACCTTCAGTCCATCCAGTTCTGCGCTGAACGGTATCTGGCACGACAGGCGCGAGGTGTCTGCGCGGTGGTCGCTGCTTTCGAGGAGATCGTCCTCGTCTTCACTCATTTCGGGAAGCTTGCCAGCAAATTCCGGGTCGATATGCACATGGCAGGTCGCGCAGGAACAGCATCCTCCGCACAGTGCCAGCAGCTCGTCGAAGCCATTGTCGCGAATGGCTTCCATCACGGTCAGGCCGTTCTCGACCTCGATTTCGGAAGTTTCACCTTCGCGGGTGGTGACGATCAGCTTCGGCATCGCTCGTATCCTGTATTGCCATGCCCGCAACGCGGGCCCTATGCGAGTGGCTGCTATTCAAACCGGGGCAGGAAGGCAAGCAAAGCCATGGGTCTTACGACAGCGACAATCCGCGCCCATCTCGATGAAGTTGCCAAAAATGATCCACAGGTTGCAGCGGCGATAGACCGCGTAGGCTATCCCGAAGAACGCATTCGAGAAACGGGATATCGCACGCTTTTGAGAACGATTGTGGGCCAGCAAGTCAGCGTCGCTGCGGCATCGTCAGTATGGAGCAAGCTGGAGAGCGAACTTGGCGACGAAATGCTCGCCGCAGAATTGCTCGCTCGTGATTTCGATACCCTGCGCGCTTGCGGTCTGTCACGGCAGAAACAAGGCTACGCGCGGTCACTGTGCGAGTTGGTCGTCAGCGGAGAAATCGACCTTGAAGACCTTCCCTCTGATGATGAGGCAGCTATTGAAAAACTGACCCGCATCAAGGGCATCGGCCGCTGGTCTGCGGAAATCTACCTGCTTTTTGCCGAAGGCCGACCGGACATCTGGCCCGCGGGCGATCTCGCTGTCCAGATCGCTTGCGGTAAATTGCTGAATCTCGACAACCGTCCGAGCGAGAAAGAAACACGCGCATTGGCTGAAAAGTGGAGGCCGCATCGCGGGGCGATGGCTATCTTCACCTGGCATGCCTATGCGGATCCGGCATTATAGATTGGGAGAGATTCTTTGAGCCAGCGCAAAGCTATCTTCATCACTGGCGGCGCATCCGGGATCGGCCGCGCCATTGCGCTTTATTTCGGTCAGCGGGACTATTTTGTCGGGATCGGAGATATCGACGAGGCCGGTATGCGGGAAACGCTCGATATGGTCGGGCATGGTTTCGTCTTTCAGCAGACATTCGACGTTCGTGATCGGGCCGAGTGGGACCGCGCTTTGGACGGGTTTTCGACCGCAGCTGGCGGCCGGATAGATATTGTTGCCAATAACGCTGGCATTCCGCTTGCCGGTCCTTTGATCGACAACAGCGAAATGGAGATTACACGCTGCCTCGACATTAATTTGAAGGGCGTGCTTTTCGGCGCTCAAGCGGCGTATTCTCACCTCAAGCAAACCGCACCGGGGTCCTGCTTGCTCAACACTGCAAGTGCGGCGGGATTATATGGAACACCCGGAGCGAGCGTCTATTCCGCCACCAAATTCGGCGTACGGGCGATCACCGAAAGCCTCGATGCGGAATGGGCGAAGGAAGGAATCAAGGTCCGATCGATCATGCCCAGCTTCATCGATACTCCGTTGCTGGATCACAACTCCAATGCCGCTAGCAATGACCGGATCCGCACCCGGGTGACCGATGCAGGCCTGGAAATAACCCCGGTTGAGGAAGTAGCGAAAGCCGCCTGGGATGCGGTTCACGGAGAAAGGCTCCATACCACGGTCGGCAAGACCGCGAAGAGGCTCGCTTTCGGAGCCCGTTGGCTGCCGGGAAGGCTTCGCAAGCAGACCCGCTCAGCATCGCGACCACTCGGGCGCTAGACTATCATTAGGCGGCGGCGAAGATCTCCGGATAAAGCTTAACAGCATCCGGCCAACACGCCGCCCCAGCTTACACCAGCTTGTCGATCTTTTTGGCCATGTTCACGTCGCGCAGGCTGAGTCCGCCTGCATCGTGAGTGGTCAAAGTTATTTCGACCTCATTGTAAACATTGAACCACTCTGGATGATGGTCGCGCTTCTCAGCGATGATCGCGATCCGTGTCATGAAGGCGAACGCTTCTGCAAAATCTGCGAATTCGAAAGCACGCTGGATTGCCTTGCCCTCTCGTGAGAGCGACCATTTCGGTAGCGCCCTCAGCCAGCTGTCACGTTCCTCAGGGGTCAGTTCATCGACGGCCATGCGCGAATCCTCTCTTGCTTGTCGTGCCCGCGCCTTTTGCCTATCGCTGCCGCCCATGCAAGCGCAGCTGACTGCAATTGATATCGCCTGCCGCAAGGGCGAGAGGCTGCTCTTCAAGGGCCTGTCGATGAATTGTGTCAGCGGGGATGCAATTCATATCACCGGTGCAAACGGGATCGGTAAGTCGAGCCTTATGCGTATTCTGGCCGGGCTGGCGCGCCCGTTTGCAGGCGAAGTATCGGCAGAGGGCGCGATCGGCCTGGTGGACGAGCGGCTCGCATTCGACATGAATCAGCCTCTCGGCAAGGCGCTCGCCTTCTGGGAGCGGCTGGACGGCTGCCGGGATGGAAAGCGGGATCGAGGGCAAGATTTACTCCAGCTCGAGCCCCTGCTGGACGTGCCGGTGCGATATCTATCCACCGGGCAAAAGAAACGCGCAGCACTCGCTCGCCTTCTCAATCGGAACTGCCCGATCTGGCTGCTGGACGAACCCTTGAACGGCCTCGACAAGCAAGCCCAAAGCGCAGTGGAAATGCTGGTGGAGCAGCACTGTGGTGCGGGCGGAATTGTTGTGGTCGCCTCGCACCAGCAGATCGCGCTTAAAGGGAAGACAATTGCCATGGAGAGTTTTGCAGGATGAGCGCCCTCGCCCTGCTGCGCCGGGATCTTGCCTTGTTGCTCCCCGGGGGGAGCGGCGGAGGCGTTTTGCCGTTGCTCTTCTTCCTGGCCGTGGCGATGCTTTACCCTTTTGCCGTCGGACCCGATGCGCAGATCCTGGCTCGGACCGGAGGCGGTGTCATTTGGGTGGCAGCGCTTTTGGCCGCGATCTTGCCATTGGAGAAACTGGTGTCAGCTGACCTCGACGCAGGCGTATTCGATCAATTGCATCTGCGCGGTATCAGCGAGGAACTGGTGATGGCCATTCGCTTGCTGGCTCACTGGCTCGCCTTCGCGCCATTGCTCCTTCTTGCCACATTGCCAGCGGCAGCGCTGCTTGGCTTGTCACAAGGAACCACACAGACAGTCCTGCTCGGACTGCTGGCAGGAACGCCCGGCCTGGCTGCCGTGGGTCTCGCCGTGGCGGCGCTAACCGCAACCATGCGGGGCGGCGCGGCGCTGGCCGGACTAATGGTCATTCCACTTGCCGTTCCGCTGCTCATTTTTGGAGCGGGCGCCTTGGCGCGGCCTGACAGTTCCGGTCTCATGCTAACGGCGGCTATAAGTATGGGGCTAGTAGCCCTCGCGCCCTTTGCTGCCGGAGCAGCACTGAGAGCGTCCAGGGAATAGTCACCCCAAGGAGCGCCGCCGAAATCAATAAGGGGGTTGGTGCAGGCCCTTGGGGCTTTCGGTAAAGATTTCCACGCCGTCTTCGGTGATGGCGATCGAATGTTCGAACTGCGCCGACAGCGATTTATCGCGCGTCACTGCAGTCCAGCCGTCATTGAGCATCTTGGCATTGGGCCGGCCAAGATTGATCATCGGTTCGATGGTGAAAAACATTCCCGGCTTGAGCAGCGGACCGGTGCCTTTACGACCGGTGTGGATCACTTCGGGTGCATCATGGAACAACCGGCCCACGCCATGCCCACAAAATTCCTGCACCACGCCATATCTATGCGACTTTGCATGGGCTTCGATCACTGCACCGATGTCACCAAGCCGTGCGCCAGGCTGGCTTGCGGCCTCAATACCAAGCATCAGACATTCGTAGGTCACATCGACCAGCTTCCGAGCTTTCAACGCGGGTTCGCCAGCGTAGAACATGCGGCTGGTGTCGCCATGCCAGCCATCGAGCAGAGGCGTGACATCGATATTCACGATATCACCATCCTTCAGCGCCTTGTCGGACGGAATGCCATGGCAAATCACATGGTTGATGGACGTACAGCAGCTGTGTGCATAGCCGCGATACCCCATCGTGGCAGGCACGGCACCGGCATCCAGCGTCATTTCGCGCACTTTGTCGTCGATCTGGCCGGTCGTTACCCCTGGCTGGACCAGGTCCGTGAGTTCGTCGAGGATTTCAGCGGCGAGCCTGCCGGCCTTTCGCATTCCCTCGAAACCTTCGGGCCCATGAAGCTTGATGGTGCCATCACGATAGACGGTCTGTTCGCTGTCGATTACCTGATATTCGGTCATGTGGGCTCACTTAATGATTTCGGCGCGAAATTGCGAGAGTTCTAGCTGGTAACGCTAAACGCGCTTGCAAATTCCGGTTTTACGGCATCCAGAATGGAAGCGGTTACCGGGAAATCCAGTTCGTAATCACCCTCGGCATAAGCTCCGGCGACATAGGGACCGTAATAAATGCCGATACGCTCGAAAGTTTTCCCGTTGGATGAACCGACCAACACCGTCGCTTCGTCGATCCCGGGGCAATCGGTCGACCATTCTCCATCCCGTGTTACGGCTTCTCCGCGCCGTTTCGAGCGCTCTCGATCCAGAGCATTACAAAGCTTAGCTCCCAGTGCTGTTTCGAGCGCGACGGGGGAATTGAACATTTCGACGCCCTCCACGGCGCGTTTCGCTTTTCGATCCCAGATCAGCGAGCTCTTCCCGTGGTTGCCATGCGCACCCCCCAAGAAATCATAAAAGCTGGCCGAAAGGCTCAGCCAATTCTCAAGGTCGGCAACCACCTTCCATTCTTTCTCGAAGGCGCGGTTCCTGCAGGCCCCGCAATCTACCGGGGAATCCTGAATGGCTTCCTGCCAATCGTCTTTCTGTTCGGCCAGCTGCTCGTCGCGATCAGCTGCGAAGCGCGCTTGCAGTTCGGGTATCCGGTTGACTGCCGCAGGCCAGCTGTAGGCAAAGGTACGAGACCCGTCGTCATCTTCGGAATTGTCTTCGAAATTTGTAGCCTTTGCCGCCGGCACTTCGGGTGGCTGCGGCGTCGGCGGTGTGTCCGCCCGCGCATTCATGGCTTCGACCGGAGCGGCGGCATCGCTACCCGACTGTGAACAGGCAGCGCTCGACAGTGCCAGGGAAATCAGGAACAGAGACTTGTGCATGGAATTACCTTGGCACCAGAAAGATTAATCGGAAGAAAACTAACATGGCCGACAAAGCCGACCTAATTCAGGCGGACAGCGGACAGCAGGCTGTCCCCATATTTCTCGTCAACAGGGAGGGATTTCCTGAATGGGAAAAAAGCCTGTCCACAGGACAGCGTGCGGCACTCGACGGCCAGAAATTCGACGGAAGCGGATATCAGGTGGGCATCGTACCAGATGGCGATGATTGGTTCGCGGTCGGTGGCGTGGCCAATCCCGAAGAACTTTCCAGCTGGTGCCTGGCAAAACTGGCCGAACAGCTGCCCGAAGGCACCTATCGTTTAGACAAGCGTGAACCCGGCCCCGCCATGCATGGCTGGCAGACTGCGCAATACGCATTCACACGCTACAAGAAGCCCGACAAGCCGACCGGCCCGCGCATTCTTCTGACCAAAGAAGCGAAAAAGATCGACGCCGCCATGGCCGAGGCGCAGGCTGTGTGTCTCGTTCGCGATCTGGTGAATACGCCTGCCGAAGACATGGGCCCCGCCGCGCTGGAGGACCAGTGCGAGCGACTGGCGAAAGAGTACGGCGGAAAACTGTCGGTCACGCGCGGCGATCAATTGGAGCAGGATTTCCCAATGGTCCATGCTGTCGGGCGTGCCGCGGCGCGGCACCATGCGCCTCGTATTATGCACCTGACCTGGGGCAAGGAGAGCGATCCGGTACTCGCGATTGTCGGTAAAGGCGTTTGTTTCGACTCAGGCGGGCTGGATGTGAAGAATTCGTCCGGCATGCTGCTGATGAAGAAAGATATGGGTGGCGCGGCGCATGCTATCGCTCTGGCGCGCCTCGTGATGGGGGCAAAGCTTCCCGTTCGCCTGCATTTGCTCGTGCCTGCGGTAGAAAACGCCATTTCAGGAAATAGTTTCAGGCCCGGCGACGTGCTCAAGTCACGTAAGGGCCTGACCGTGGAAATCGGCAATACCGATGCCGAGGGCAGGCTCATCCTCGGTGATGCCCTTACCCGCGCCAGCGAGGAAAAGCCCGAACTGATCATCGACTTCGCCACGCTTACCGGTGCGGCGCGTGTCGCTTTGGGTCCCGATTATCCCGCGCTCATGACTCGCCGGGACGAGACTGCCGCTGCGCTGATCGAGGCCGGCAAAACGGTCGATGACGAACCTTGGCGACTGCCTCTTCCGGAAGCTTATGTGGAGTGGCTCCAATCGGAAATCGCCGATACGAACAATGCTCATGGCAATTCCTTTGCGGGCGCAAGCGTGGCAGGACTGTTCCTCGATAAGTTCGTTGGCGATGGGCTTGATTGGGCCCATTTCGACACGTTTGCATGGCGTCCTGCAGCCAAACCCGGCCGACCGAAGGGCGGTGATGCATATGGGTTGCGCGCCGCGTGGCACATGCTCCAGAAGCGGTTCACGTCGTCATAGTGAGGGCGGCAAGCTTGCCCCGCAGGCACTACGGGGTTAAGCGCTCGCGATTGCAACAAGGGACCGATACGTGAGCGCTGCGGCCGAATACAATTTACCCACCGGCATTGTCGGCCTGAAAGGCCCGATAAGCAAACCCGCGCCCGGCACGCTTCCGCTTCGCGGCGACCTGGCGCATATCGCGCTCGCCAACGGTTACCTCGCCGCACATTACGTGATTCCGCTCAAACGCACCCTTGCCGATCGAGATGTGACGCTGAAGCTTAATTCTCGTGACGATGCTGAAGAGGGCGCTACGCTAACCGCCGGATCCGCCGTTGAATTGCTCGACTGTGAGGGCGACTGGGTCTGGATTACCGCCGGCCCCGAAGGTCCCAGTGGCTATACGCGCTCGGCCGCACTGGTTCCAGCCGATGACGCATAGTGTCTTCATTGACGGGGCGGCAGGGACAACCGGACTCGAAATAGCCGAAAGGCTGGCCCCGCGCAGCGAGTTCTCGCTGATCACGCTCGACGATGATCGCCGCAAGGACGCCGCAGCGCGGCGCGAAGCATTGAATGAAGCCGACATTGCCATTCTCTGCCTCCCGGATGACGCGGCTCGCGAAGCAGTGGAGCTGATTGATCCGAGCAGCGGCACGAGGGTCATCGACGCATCGAGCGCGCACCGCACGACCGAAGGTTGGTGCTATGGCTTTCCCGAACTTGTGGGCAAAGAACGGGTGGCCGATGCGCGCAGGGTTAGCAATCCCGGCTGTTATCCCACCGGCTTTATCGGGCTTGTTGCCCCGCTTGTTAAGGCAGGTATTCTGCCAGCGGACTGGCCCTACACCGTCAACGCTGTGAGCGGCTATTCGGGCGGCGGCAAGTCGCTGATCGAACGGTATGAAACCGGTGAGGCGCCAGGCTTTCGTGCCTATGGTTACGATCTGAACCACAAGCATTTGCCTGAAATGAAGGCGCATGCAGGGCTGGAGCATCCCGTGCTTTTCGCACCGGCTGTCGTGCCGGCCTATCGCGGCATGATCGTGGAAGTGCCGCTTCATCTTGGCGCCATGCGCGATGAACCGCACGCCGATGCACTCCGCGAAGCTCTGGCCGACTTTTATGCTGGCTCGGAGGTGGTGCATGTCCATTCCGAGGGTAAATTGGCTGAACTCGTGCTCGAGAGGGATGCTGAGCCGGATGATGGCATGGACCTATTCGTCTTCGGCAATGAAGGCGGTTGGCACGCGCGCCTCGTGGCGCGGCTCGACAATCTGGGCAAAGGGGCGAGCGGGGCAGCCGTGCAGAACCTGAACCTTCTTTGCGGGCTTCCAGAAACGTCCGGCCTGAAGCTTAAAGTGCCTACGAAATAGGCAACCGGCGGGCAGTTTTTGAGCACGCCTCAGCGGCTTGATCGAACTGCTCCACGCACTTTCGCCGTTTTCCCGATTGGCACGTTTCTTGGAACGTCGCGCGAAACATGACATGAAGTTGCCGTGCAGATTCTCACTGCGCGGCAACAAACGGGACCGGTGGACACGTGAAAAAGATCGAAGCGATCATCAAGCCCTTCAAACTCGATGAGGTGAAGGAGGCGCTGCATGAGATCGGCGTGTCGGGCATAACCGTTACCGAAGCCAAGGGCTTCGGCCGTCAGAAGGGCCATACCGAGCTGTATCGCGGCGCCGAATATGTCGTCGACTTCCTGCCCAAGGTGAAGCTGGAAGTGATCGTGCCCGCAGATATCGCGGAACGTACGGTGGAAGCCATCGCGGGTGCCGCGCAAACCGGTCGCATCGGTGACGGCAAGATTTTCGTCAGTCCCATCGAAGGCGCCTTGCGTATCCGCACAGGCGAGAAGGATCACGACGCGATCTGATCTCGATCCAAATTTTCATGCCCGCCAGCCCGGCGGGCGCATTACGAACAACCCTAACGGAGGCAATACATGTCAAAGGCAAACGACGTCCTGAAACGCATCAAGGACGAAGAAATCGAATGGGTCGACCTCCGGTTTACGGATCCGAAGGGCAAGTGGCAGCACCTCACCATGGTTGCCTCGACGCTGGATGAAGACCAGCTTGAAGACGGCCTCATGTTCGACGGTTCGTCGATCGCGGGCTGGAAGGTCATCAACGAAAGCGACATGATCCTGAAGCCGGATCTGGAGCGCGTCTATGTCGATCCGTTCAGCGCCGAACCGATGATGATCATGTTCTGCGACATCGTCGAACCTTCGACCGGCGAATGGTATGCCCGCGATCCGCGCACCACCGCCAAGCGCGCCGAGGCCTATCTCAAGTCGACCGGCATCGGCGACACGATCTATGTCGGCCCCGAAGCCGAATTCTTCATGTTCGACGATGTCCGCTTCGAAGATGGCTATGCGGGTTCAGGCTATCGCCTCGACGATATCGAACTGCCGACCAATTCGGGCCGTGAATATGAAAGCGGCAACCTCGCCCACCGTCCGCGCGCAAAGGGCGGCTATTTCCCGGTGGCCCCGGTGGACAGCGCCGTTGACATCCGCGGCGAGATGGTTTCGACCATGATGGAAATGGGCCTCCCCTGCGACAAGCATCACCACGAGGTGGCTGCAGCCCAGCATGAACTCGGCCTCACCTTCGGCACTCTGGTCGAAACCGCCGACAACATGCAGATCTACAAGTATGTCGTACATCAGGTTGCGCATATCTACGGCAAGACCGCGACGTTCATGCCCAAGCCGATCAAAGACGATAACGGTTCGGGCATGCATACCCACATGTCGATCTGGGATGGCGGCAAGCCGACCTTCGCAGGTAACCAGTATGGCGGCCTCAGCGAGAACTGCCTCTATTACATCGGCGGCGTCATCAAGCACGCCAAGGCGCTTAACGCTTTCACCAACCCCACCACCAACAGCTACAAGCGTCTGGTGCCTGGCTTCGAAGCGCCCGTGCTGCTGGCCTATTCGGCCCGCAACCGTTCGGCATCCTGCCGCATCCCCTATGGTGCGGGCGACAAGGCGAAGCGCGTGGAATTCCGCTTCCCCGATGCGATGGCCAACCCCTATCTCGCCTATGCAGCGCTGCTCATGGCGGGTCTCGACGGGATCCAGAACAAGATTCACCCCGGCGAAGCCATGGACAAAAACCTCTACGATCTGCCGCCGGCAGAGCTCGCAGACGTTCCCACCGTCTGTGGTTCGCTGCGTGAAGCGCTCGAAGCACTCGAAGCCGATCACGAATTCCTGCTGAAGGGCGAAGTCTTCACCAAGGATCAGATCGAAGCGTACACCGAACTCAAGTGGGACGAAGTCCTGCGTGTCGAAACCACCCCCTGTGCGGCGGAATTCGACATGTATTACTCCGCCTGATCGGGTAGAAATACGTAGACAGAGGCGCCCGGGGAATCCCGGGCGCCTTTTCTTTTGGAAGACCGACAATATACCAATTCTTAGGTTCAGCTCCCTATCCCTCTTGGTTGATGGAAACTTTCCGGGGCAACAAGGCGTGAGCATGTGGCACACCAAGCTGGGCGAACGAGCCGATGAAGGTCGTGCCGAACGCATCATTCTCAAGAAGAGACGAAAGCAGGATCCCGCAGCTAAGGGACTGGGCGCAGTAGCGATTTGTCGGCCAGGATCGCGGGCCAACGATGATCGCGCCAATCTGCGAAGCAAGCCCGCGCAAGCAAGCCATCGGGGGCAGAGTTACGACGTCGCGCTCCTGGACCTTTCCTCGAACGGGATCATGATCGCGGCAGAAATCCCCGCAGAGCACGGCGATAACTTGTCGCTTGTGATCGAAGACTCCCTGCCAATGACGACATGTGTTCGCTGGGTCCGCGATGGTAAGCTCGGCCTCGAATTTTCAGCCGGAACCGAGATCGTCGCAGAGCCGGAAAAGCGCAGCTTATTGCTGGATACGGTTTGCCCTCACAAAAAGGACCAGTCTGGGCCCCCCTTCCCCGCGATGTCGCGCACGGTCGCGGGGCCGCAATTGGTATGGGTCGCAAAGCTCTTGTGCGAAGGCCGCAAGGCGACCGCAAGGCTACGAACGATATCGGAGAGCGGAACCATTCTCTCCCTGTCAGAACCGCTGGGCCTGACTGAAGGCGCGAAGATCACAATTCAGCTTGCAACGATCGGCAGCCCAACCGGCAAAGCAGGATGGTGCGCCGGTCAGGAAGTGTACGTCCGGTTTAATAAGGACTTCGATGTAACGGCACTGCGTGATGAACCCTGCGCAGAGATATCTGCCGCCGATGCGACTGCTTCAGGTTCCTTCCACGGCCACGAGGTACAGGACGACATGGACCATCTTCACATCGCCGCGGTGCGGATTGGGCAATGGCAGAAAATTTCCGACCATGACCATCGCAGTGTTTCCCTTGATGAGCTTCACGAAATGCTTGCAGCTACTACTCGCCCTGCTGCCGCGGAAGTCTAAACAGCATTCAGCCTGGGCGAAGCCACCTTGCGGCTACGCTCGAAAATGACAGCACTTCTCAATTCGGCCCACGAGTAAGCATTCCCCGCTTGCCCGATTCCCAGAAGGCGGCAACGAGCAAAGTCGCCGCTACCAGGGTCAGCCAATCGAGCGGTGCAGGTGCCGGCGACAACTGCGCATGCGCAAGAATTGCCCATCCACCACCGATGAGGCCGACGAGAACGAAGGACAGGGCCATCGCATCCCGCGAGAGAGCTTGCTGCAACTCATCAGTGTGCCGGTTCATGAATTTCGACAGCATCATCCCCAGCGCAATCAACGCGATTGTCAGGGTGGCTCCCATCGTGGGAGCGATCCAGCCGCCAGGTCCGGACAGTGCCATGATGAGAAGCGCCAGCCCGAAGGCAGCCATCCCAATCGAACTGTAAATCAACTGAACCTTCAACTCGCGCAATTCATCCGCGTCTTCCACGTTCAGCAGCTTAGCGCCCGCTTTGGGCAAAAGCGCGCCCCCCATGACAGCAAGGCCGGCAACGATGTATATCAGCCCAACCAGCCCGGCGATTTCTGCCGAGGTGGAAAGCCCGGACCCGCGATCGGTCAAACGCAAAAATGCCATGGCCGCTATGAACCCGGTAAATGCGCCCACACCGATCGGCACCAATAGCTTCTTGAATTTTGCGTTGCGATGTTCGGCGCTTGTCATGCGATCGGCTCCCACTCGTCGATAAAAAGGTCTGGTACGCTGACGGCGAAAAGTTTCGCCATGCGCAATGCCAAGGGCAGCGAAGGATCGTATTTGTCGGTCTCGACAGCATTGATTGTCTGGCGTGACACGCCGAGCCTGCGAGCCAGCTCTCCCTGGCTCCACCCCTTCGCCTCACGTTGCTGTTTGACCCGGTTCTTCACGATACATCCGCTTGCTGTAAAGAGATCTTTACAGACAAGAGCTCTTTACAGTCAAGTGCTCTTTACAGCTCAAGGCATTTTCCATTTTCCTACTCGCGAAAAATCTGCCCAATCATTTCGCCTTTCTACACAGAAGGGACCAACCATGAACCGCAAGATTGTTTTTGATACCGTCCGCCGCATCCTTGGGCGCGGCTTGCGCCAGACCGAGGTGGATGCTCTGGATGGGGCGCTGGACCAAGCGGGAGAAGATTTACCCCAGGACCGTGCTCCATGTGCTCCATCCTGTAGGATTTCCCCAGTCGGAATCCAACTTATCCAGCGCTTCGAATCCTGCGCGCGCTTGCGGCCTGACGGGCTTTACGAAGCCTATCCCGATCCGGGCACCGGCGGCGATCCCTGGACGATCGGTTGGGGCACTACCGGCTCGGGGATCGGTCCGGGCACCATTTGGTCAAAGGAGCAATGCGACCTACGGTTTGAAACTGACCTCACCCGTTACGCGAGCGAGGTTTCCTCGGCGATCGGGGATGCTGCCACCAGCCAGAACCAGTTCGATGCGCTCGTAAGCTTCCATTACAATACCGGCGCCATTCGCAGGGCGCGATTGGCCCGACTGCATATCCAAGGCCAGTTCGAGCGAGCCGCAGAGGAATTCGCAAGATGGCGATACGCAGGCGGGAAGCTTCTCAAAGGGCTGGTGCGGCGGCGGCATGAAGAAGCGAAGTTATACCGAATGCAATAAGGGGCGGGCGCCCAGCTTGCTCGGCAATGAACCGGAACCGACTCCTGTCACGCGCCGTTTCTACCGCCAAAGGAGTATCTGAAATGCGTATTTTCATGGCAGGAGCGGCAGCCCTCGCGCTCGCCGCCACCGGCGCCGCAGCCCAAGGAAAGGGCAATGGAAACGGCAATAACAACCCGAACGACAATGGAAAACCGCCAGCCGCCCAGCACAAAGCAAACGGTGGCCCGATGCAGGCTGACCGGGGACCCCAAAAAGCCCCGCGTGGGAATCCTGGGAATGGTAACGGCCCCGGCGCCGATCAACGGATGGTCGATCGCGGCCCTGCGCAGGCAAACCGTGGCACTGGGAACGGTAATGCAATCGGCGCCGTCAGCACCCCCAAAGGCAACCGCAGTAACGGGAATGGTAATGCGGCGAGCGTAAGCGCTGCAATTCGGGACCGAGTTCAGGAACAGGGGAACCGCGACATCCGCCGCGATGCCCGTGTCGTTTATGAGAACACGAAACGGGTACGGGATGGGAACTGGCTATCCCAGGATCGCGAACGCGGCTTGATCAATGGCTGCCCGCCCGGGCTCGCGAAGAAGAACAACGGCTGCAATCCTCCCGGCCAGGTCAGAAATCGCTATGAGCGCAATGTATTCGGTTTCGACTACGGTCCGAGTCTCTTCGGCTTGAACAATTACGACCGCCGGGGCGATTACGCTTACAATGATGGCTATCTCGTCCGCTACGGAAACGATGGTGGCATCGCCAGCTGGCTGCCCCTGCTGGGCGGTGCGCTGGGCGTAGGGAATATCTGGCCGTCGGGATATCGGAGCTACAACGTTCCCGATTACTACGTTGATTACTACGATCTCGGCGGACCCGATCGGTATCGCTATGCCGACAATGTCATTTATCGGGTGAACCCTCAGGACGATGCAATCACATCGATCGCCGCGTTGATCACAGGTGACGATATCAGTGTCGGCCAGCCTATGCCTAGCGGCTATGATGTCTACAACGTGCCCTATTCCTATCGCGATCGGTATTACGACACCCCCGATCGCATGTATCGCTACTCTGACGGCCGTATCTTCCAGGTCGACCCGCAGACACGCCTCGTAGCGGCAGTAATAGACCTTCTGGTCTGAACGAGAGAGCTTTCATGAAATCCAGATTCGCAAAACCCATGACGCTGGCTGTAGCAATTTCCGGCTTTGCACTCTTGCCAGCCTGCAGCAACGAGACCGAAGAACCGGACAATCCTGCGGCGACGCAGGAAGAAGGAACGCGGACAATGGCCGCTTCGCTCGGCGAATTGCCTGATATGGCCTTGCTGAACGGAGCGATCTCTTCGGCCGAGCTTGGTTCGGTTTTCGACGGCCCCGGCAGCTACACTCTGCTGGCGCCCAACGACAAGGCTTTCGAAGCTCTGGGAGAACGCGGCAAGGTTCTTCTCCAGGAAGAGCAGCGCCCCGTGCTCGTCGGCCTTTTGCGCGAACACATCCTGCCCGGACACCTTACTCCGGAAAACATCGCCAAGGCGATCGATGACAGGGGGGGTGACGTGACCATGACGACGCTTGGCGGGGGCGAGGTGACCTTCTCGAAGAACGGCGACGATGTCACCGTGTCCAACGGCAACGGATCTTCAGCGAGCTTCGCCAGCAGCGCGACAGCAGCAACCAACGGCGTGATCATTCCGATCGACACGGTCCTGGTGCCGAACGAACAGTCGCAGGGCTGACCTTCCGAACTAGTAGTCGCGGCTGACTTCCGCGACGACACTTTCGCGGCCGATGGTCGAGACGCTTGCTAGCAAGGAAAGCCAGCTGGTGATGCGGAACTCGACCTCGGTAGCGCTATATCCCCGGCCGTCGGTGATGATCTCTACGTAGAAGCGGCGGCCGATATTCTTGCCCAGAGCAACACCTGTTTGCCGGCCAAGAGCCGGATCGGCAGAAACGATGCGCAGCCGGTCCAGACCGATTGCGCTTCTCAGCTGATTGATAGGATCGAGCCCACCACCGCCACGTAGGCTGGCTACTGCTGCGCCGAGTTGCAGCGCATCGGTAGCCGAAAGCGTTGTAATTGACCCGCCGAACAGCAGACGAGCGAGGATTTCTTCCTCCGGCAGTGCCGGATCCGAAGTAAACGCGATTTCCGTCTGCGATACGGTACCGGATACGGTCACCGCCACATCGACACCGTCACGTTCGGTTTCAGCACGGATATCGAGCGAGGGATCTATCTCCGTATTCTCGTCGAAGTTGATCTCGCCTCGCGTGAGTTCGAAGCGTGTTCCAGCAAAGGTGTAATCCCCGCGCACGACCTGCGCGCTGCCGCCGATGCGGGGATCGTCAGTCGTACCGCGAAGGATGATATCTGCACCCCATTCGCTTTCCAGTCCCATACCGTCGACATCGATACGACTGTTGCCCGAGGCATTGATCAGGTAACGCCAGGGACGTCCCGGCGCGACAACCGGGGCACGGTCCGAAGGTGCATTAATTTCGCGAGTGGCGATGACCGGAAGACGCATATCCTCCGCTGCGCTCGCCAATCGCCAACTAGCCCGATTGATACGCACGCGCCCAGCAATAGTCCCACCCAGGCCATTGGATACAATGCGCAACGGACCGGTCACTGTCGCAGAGAGCCCGTTCGCCCTGAGCAGACTTGCATTCCGGGCCGATGCGCGCAGGTCCAGCGTGGGACCACGAATTTCTGTAAAGCGTCCTTCCACACGCTCGCCAAGACCTTCCAGGTCGACAATCCCGCTACCCGTTACCGTTCCACCGTTCTCGGTTGACCCTGCAAAACGCGTAAGGTTGAGGCGCGAACCAGCGAACGTCCCGCGGACGGTCACGTCCCGGATATCGGTGCCCGAGAGCGAACTTCGTACGCGTAGATCCTCGCTACGCACCGTACCTCGTACCCGGGGATTGGCGAGTGTGCCGGTCGCATTGGCTGCGATGGAAGCGGGCCCTGTAAGATCGAAAGCGTCGATAGCGGCCAGTCGCCAGAGGCTCTCAGCGGCACCCTGATATCGTAGCTGCGCATCGAGTTGGCCAGCACGCAAGCGCTGGGTCAGATCGCCACTCCGGGGAAGGCCGTTTATATAAGCCTGGATGCGCCCTCGCTGAATATCCTCATTCGCCAGGACTGCCCGAGCCTCGAGGCTATTTTCTTCCAGCCTGGCAAGTAGCGAGAGATCGACAGGTTTTGACGACAACACAAGTCCGGAGCGGGTCAGTTGATTGACCTTTACGCGCGCCGTCCCCGTGGGCAGACCACCACGTACGGATTGGATATCAATTACGCCGGAGATTGTGCCGCCCAGCCCCAAGTCGCTCATAACGACATCGACAAGGGACAACGGCATGCGTGCAAGTTTGACTTCGAGGTCGGTTTGTTCGGATCCGAACGAACCCGACGCAATCGCCCCACCGTCGGCAAAATTGATCTGGGTCGGCGCAAGTTGCCAGCCCCCGCCCTCTAGGGCGGTTAGGACCGCGCGGCGGGGCATGGTGATCTTGCGCCCTGCGAACTGACCGTCGGCTGCCAATGCAATCCTGTCGGACTGGAATTGGGCGTTCAAATCGAGTGCGAACCTGTTGCCACGACGGCCGGAAATGGCCGCATCGAGTTTCCCTACTCCATCCACCACCTCGCCCTGCGCTGCCATTCTGCCGATGAACAGTGTTCCATATTGGAGACCCTGAGCATTTGCGGAACCGGAGAATGTATAACTACCACCACCAATTACTCCGGTGGCATCGATATCAGCGCGACCGATGGAAAGATGAGTAGCTCCGCCGAAGCGGGCATTGCGAGCAGAGAGATCGAGATCGACGCCTTGTCCTTCCCTCCTCGGCGTCAGTGCGATGGTCCCATCCAGACCTCCGCCAGCGAGGGCCAATGCTCCCTGCGCTCCGCCCTCGACCAGGGTGAGATCACCCGACACGTTGGTATCGGAAACGGTCAGGCTATCGATGTCGATCCGGGTCGGTCCGCCTTGAGGCGAATGAAGACCCAATGTGCCGGCAAAAGGTCCTAATACGGAGCCGCCTTCGGTATCGATGGAGAACCCGTCGTCAGTGGGCGCGATGGCCAGTCGGACGTCTTCAAGGCCCGTGACCGGCCGCGCGAAGACCAGTTCCGCCGTAGGAGCGCCGTTCTCAATACGACCCTCAACTGTGAAGGGCCCGTAATCGGCATGCTCTCCGTTTCCAGCAAGGGTGGTCGTCGATCCCGAGATCCTTCCATCCATTGCCAGACGTAACTTTTGAGAATTCACCCGCAAGCGCGTGAAATCGATTGCGGCTCCGCTTCCGGTAACCACCCCACCGCGAACCCGAACTGTCGGGCCTGCCAGATTGGCAAGTGTCTCGTTCGTAACCGGCGAGATACGGGCGTCGAGATCGGCTGCGATTTTCCATCCAGAAGGAAGGAGATCGAAATCGATCATCGCTGTTCCGCCTGCGGTCCCCACGTTGTTCAAGGCCAAGCCATCTGCGCGTACAGGGCCCCGTACTTGATAGCGGCCGGAAGCAAGATTCCCGCGCAAAGCCAAGTTCGCAGCAAGTCCTTTGAATGCAATTCTCAGGTTGTTGGCGAGAAGCTGATTTCCCGAAAGCACAAGCTGGCCTCGCCCGTTTCCGTTCACAAGACGCGGATCCACGAGGTCATTGCCCGTCTGGATGCGCTCGACGTTCAGAGAAAGCGGAAGTGTCCAGCTATCGCCATCGTAACGGGCGGTCCCTTCCTGTCGCAGTCCGCCAATTCTTGTCGTTCCCGAAATCAGTCGCCCTACTGTCAGCTCGTGAACGATCGTGAGAGCGGAGAAGCTGCCGTTCAAAGTGGCAGTCGCTTGCGCATTTTCCAAGCGAAGACTCTCACCAAACAACGCCGGATCGCGCAATCCGACATCGATTTGGTAATCTGTTACTTTGTTTTCAGCCAGGTCGATCAGCCCTTCGCCGTCAAAGCGCAGACCTCGACCAATCAATCGTGTGCGACCATCGAATTTCCGGGCATCGATTGCTAACCGCGATTGAATAGCAACGTCTTCGCCCAGCGCATTTGCGACGGTTCCTGTCACGAAATCACTCGGGTCTACCTTACCGATCAGCCCGAAAATGCCGTCATTGGCCGTCACGCGAAGTGCGGCAATCCTTTCCTCTGGCGAGCGAACCAGCAGCCCACCTTGCCAGCGGGACCAAGTTCCATCGCCTCGCAGTTTTGCACTATAGCCCTGCGGAAGGCCGAGCATGGCAACAAGAGGGCCATCGTCGAATGCTTCTATGTCGGCGGAGAGGTCGAAATTATCGCCATCAGGTTCGGCATCGATCAGCAGCGCCAGAGAATCCCGTTCCCCAAGTCGCGCATCGCCATCGACGAACAAGCGGCGATCTTGCACCTGAACCTGAGCGTTCAGGTCGACCCTTTGCGCCGTATCTCCCGCGAGGCCGGGTGCCAGCATCAGATTTTCAACTTGAAGCTTGTCGATGGAAATATCGAAGCCGGGCAAGATCGGCCCTTCTTCCTCGCTGGGAAGGAATTCAGGAAGACGAGCAAGCGTGGCTCTGCGCGCGGATAGACTATCGATGTCGAGCCGGTTGTCTAACCAGGCCCGGGGGTTCCAGTCGATCTCGGCTTGTGGAATCGTGAGAAAAACCCCCTGAGGATCGGACAGGGTCACGTCGTGCAGAACGGCATCGCCGTAAATATTACCTTCGATCCTTCCGACCCGAATAACCAGACCGTTTGGAAACGTACGCTTGCTTATCTGGCTGGCCAGAAAGCGTTCGCCCAAAGGCGTATTGAGAACGACTAGCGCCGCGATAACAAGCAGGATTGGAGCAGCAATAAGGATAACCGCCCATTTGCCGATCTTCCCAGCCCTGCTGCGTTCACGCTGCGGAGCGGCCTGCTCTCCCATATCGACGTCTGTCATCAGAATGCCTGCCCGAGCGAAACGTAAACCGCGACCGGAGCGTCATCCTCGTCGGGGGTCAATGGGACGCCGACATCGAGGCGGATCGGCCCGAAGCCGGTATGGTAGCGCAAGCCAAGGCCCGCGCCTATCTTGATGTCTTCGAAATCTGGGGTCGGATCAGGTCCGACCGAGCCTGCATCGACAAATGGCACGACAGAAACGGCGCCATCGAGGAATCCCGTGCGAATTCGAGCTTCGAACGCAAGTTCCACAAGGCTACGTCCACCGGTCGGTTCGCCCAAGTCATTGACTGGCCCGATCTTGCGGTAACCATAACCACGCACGGAACCGCCACCGCCAGCATAGAAGCGCCGTGATGGTGCGATTTCCAGCAGGTCTGCGCCAGGTATCGAACCAAAAGTTGCCCTTCCGGCGAGCACCATTCGATCGCCAAGCGACTGGTAGTAGCTGCCGTCGATCTGACTACGCACATAGAAGCTTTCGACACCATTGGTGGTCGATGCTTCGGGAGACAATCTGCCGCCAAGTCGGAACCCGCGGGTGGGGTCGAGCAAGTCATCAGTCTCGTCGAAGAGAACCGTGCCCGGAAGCGCAGCCACGAAATAGGTCTGGCGTGGTTCCACCACCCCATCAACGACTGGCGGGCGCTCTTGCGTTGCAATCAGTTCCAGCCCTGCCGACCAACTAAAGTTTTTCTGGAACAGCAAGGTCGATTTCCGCTCGAAGACACCCGTCAGTGCAATCGTGCGCGCGTCGAAAGCTGGGCTGTCGATCGTGTTGGCGTAAGCATCCAGTGTGAGGACGCGATCGCGCCCACCGAAGTTGTTCTTCCGGAATGTTACTCCGGCCAATTGCTCTTGAGTCCCCGCTATACCGCGAATGCGCAAGGAACCCTCCGGAGGAAACAGGTTGCGATGTTCCCAACTCGCTTGAACGCGGACGCCTTCTTCCGATCCATAACCAATCGCACCAGCGATCGTGCGGAGCTTGGCCCGTTGAAGTTCAACGTCCATCGCAACGACCCCAGGCTCGCCGCCTGTGGGCGGAGAAATTTCCCGTGGCGTGACGGAAACCGATGAGACCAGACCAGTAGCTGTGATTGCACGACGCAAGTCAAGCGAAAGGCTGCGCTGATACGTATCGCCCGGCTCGAACCGGGCAATCTTCGCGAGATGTCTACCCGACAGGAAGCCAGGCTCGCTACTGACCACTTCCCCGAAGACATATTTGCCGTTCGGCGAGACATTCATGGTCAAATCGCCTTCGACCCGCTCGTGATCGATCAGCAATTCAGGCGCATCGATAGAAGCGAAAGGATATCCGGTTTCACCCAATGCACGATCAAGATCGAATTGCTCCTGCACGATCGTATCGCTCTGCAAAAAATCGCCCGGATAAATTTCGAAAGAATCGCGTAGCTCTGCCCCATCGGGCGCCGCTGCAAGATTACCGAGATTGACCGCACCAACCTTGTACCGCTCGCCAGGGATTATATCGAAGCGCACTGTTGGCGTTTCGGAAGCAGTTGCCTCACCCGCTTGCAAGTTACCGATCGAACGGATGACCTGTCCATCATAGTAGCCGTACACCCGGAGCAGGTCATCGAGTAATTCTTCGTCTTCGCGAGCGCGGGCAGCAAGCTGTGCGAGATTGGCCTCTGAATCCTCAAGCTCTTCGATTGTCGAGAGGGCTTCAAAGCGTTCCACGAAGTCTCCACGACCAGAGAAAGGCGGCTCGGTCTGTGGGAAACCCAAAACCAGGTTATCGCCGATACGGTCGGTCTCTGCCTCCTCAAACGAAACACTAGGCTGGCCGAGATCCAGGTCGGCAAACTCGATGTCTTCGTCAGGTTCGAGTGGCTGGAAATCCTCGATCGCGATATCTTCCGGCCAGGGCAGATCGAAACCTGGGGGCTGGCTAATGGGCGTGTCCGGGTCCGGCGCGTCCAAATCGGAAGATTCGATTGCTTGATCGGCACCCTGTTCGGCCCAACTGTCTGGATTTTCGACAGCCGAATCAGGAATCAGGTCTTCGAGAGACGGGTTCGAAGATTGCGCATGAGAAACGACCGAGAAACCAAGCAAGGCAACCGCAGCCACACAATACTTCAGGCTGCTCCGAAACTTCTCAATCGCGAACCTTGTACCGGAGCCTGCTGCCATCCTTGGATGGCATGGGATCGTCATTCCGCGGCCCGTGCGAGCGCACGGAGTCCTCAATGAGGCGCTTTTGCTCAAGATCGGGAAAGCGCTCCCACCCGAGGCGGGTGAGGCGCTCGAGCGGACGATACCGGACCTTGTATTGCATACGGTCCGACCCTTCGACCCAATAGCCGAGGTATACATAAGGCAGCCCGCTGTCCGCAGCACGCCTGATGTGGTCGAGAATAATGTAGTTCCCAAGCCCGGATCGATCCTCAATTTCAGGGTCATAAAAGCTGTAGATCATCGACAGCCCATCACCCTGCACATCTGTGAGACATGCACCGACCAGACGACCCGGCTCGGCACCTACTCCCGTCTCCCGATATTCAACGACATAGCTCGATACGGGCGTATGTTCCACCATATCGGCAAAATCTGATTCGTCCATCTCCGCCATGCCTCCACCGGGGTGTCGTGCGGCGAGATATTTCCTTAATAAGGCGTATTGTTCTTCGGTAGCCCAAGGCCGGCATTCGGAAACGACGAGATCGTCGTTGGATTTCAGAGTGCGTTTCTGGCTGGAAGACGCCTTGAATTCATCGGCAACCACGCGAACGGAAACGCACGCCTGGCAGTCCAGGCAGGATGGACGATATGCCACGGTCTGGCTGCGACGAAAACCGATCCGGCTTAGCGCCTCGTTCAATTCATCTGCAGATTCGCCGCGCAGTTCCGTGAAGACCTTTCGCTCGCTCCTGCCCGGCAGGTACGGACACGGCGCCGGGCTGGTCACGAAAAACCGGGGGAATCGAATAGGTGCCGTCACGGCTGCGGATCCTTTTGTTGCTACGAACTCTATTCGTGAACAACTCCGTTATGCATGACGCGGGTCCAGGTTAAAAGACTCTTAACCATGAAAATTGGCCACTGGGCGCGAGTCGCGCCTAGAGGCCAAAAATGCTTTGAATTTTGAAGTGAGCTTCAGGCGAGTTCAGCCTGCTCGACATTATAGCCTTTGCCTTCAAGTGCCTTCACCAGTCGATCGATCTGCGGAGCATCACGCGCTTCGCATTCGATTTCGGTGATCAAACCTTTGGCAGGTAAGGTCGTAAAGATGCGCTGATGATAAATTTCGATGATGTTGACATTGTGCTCGTTAAATTCACGCATGACCTTGAACAGGGCACCTGGACGGTCCTGAAGAGTGATCCGTAGGCGGGCAAGCCTCCCCGAACGCGCAAGGTCGCGCACCAGCACATTGGCAAGGAGGCGTGTATCAATGTTCCCACCGCACAATACGAGCCCGACGGTCTTGCCAGCGAATTTCTCGGGATTGGATAACACCGCCGCGAGGCCAGCAGCACCGGCCCCCTCTACAACGGTCTTCTCAATCTGGAGAAGCAGCGACACGGCATGCTCGAGATCCGCTTCTTCGACGAGAAGCACTTCGTCGACCAATTCTGAGATGATCTGTCGCGTAAATGCGCCCGGTTCCTTGACCGCGATTCCTTCAGCCAGCGTGTCGCCACCACACGGCAGAACATCTCCCGTCACAGCAGAATACATTGAGGGATAGAGCTTTGCCTGAACCCCTATCATGTGGATGTCGGGGTTGAGCGCCTTGGCGACCGTCGCCATTCCGCTCATCAGTCCACCTCCCCCGATCGGCACGACAAGATAGTCGAAGTCGAGCTTTTGCTCGAGCATCTCGAGGGCGACAGTGCCCTGTCCAGCGGCAACCTTGGGATCGTCGAAAGGATGAACGAAAGTCAGGCCGCGTTCTGCTTCCAGTGCACGCGCATGTTCATACGCTTCATCGAAAGTTTCGCCGAACAGTACCACGTTGCCGCCGACGCTTTCCGTCTGCATGACCTTAACGCTCGGAGTAGTCGAGGGCATGACGATGGTTACGGGCACACCTAGCCGCCTTCCATGGTAGGACAGGCCCTGAGAATGATTTCCAGCCGAAGCCGCAATAACGCCCTTTGCTCTTTGCTCTCCCGATAATTGCTCCAAAGCGTTGAGCGCGCCGCGCTCCTTGTAAGCGGCGGTGAACTGATGGTTTTCGAATTTCAGCCAGATGTCAGCGCCTGAAATATCGGACAGTGTGATAGAACGCATCATCGGGGTCTTGACCACGGCGCCATCAATGCGCTGGGCTGCCTCTCGCACATCGGCCAAGGTAAGAAGCTCGCGCGCGTCCGGATCGGCGCGCAGGGTTGATGCCTGTGTCATGGCGGCTGCCCCTAGTGTGTCGCAGACAGCGGCGCAATTGCCGAAAGGGTTTGCGCGCGCCAAGCTATGCCTTATCGCGCAGATCAGACCTACCGACTTGGGATCGCCTTGATGAAATTAAAACTCGCTACCGCTCTTCTCGCTTCGGCTATTGCAATGCCTCTGCAAGCTGATGTGCTGGTAGAAAATGTGGACGGCGTCACACTTGACGAGGATGGCAAGGTCACGCGCTTCGAGGCCCTTGTCATTGATGATGAGGGCCGGGTTTCGCAAGTCCTTCGCCGCGGCCAAGAGCGTCCGCGTACGGAATATCGGGAAGACGGCGAAGGCAGGATCATGATCCCCGGCATGATCGATGCGCATGTTCATGTCATGGGTGTGGGCTTCGGGGCGCTGACTCTCGATCTGTCTGACACCAACTCGTTGGAAGAAGCGCTTCAGAAAATCCGGACCTTTGCTGCCGAAAACGAATCCCGGCCGTGGATACTCGGGCGGGGTTGGAATCAGGAAAGATGGGGTCTCGGCCGCTTCCCGACGGCCACCGAACTGGACAGCGCGGTGAGTGATCGACCTGTGTATCTTCAGCGTGTGGACGGGCACGCCGGCTGGGCCAACAGCCTTGCCTTGCAGGCAGCAGGCATCACATCCGATACCAAATCCCCGAGCGGTGGCCGGATCGAAAGACTTGCCGACGGCAAGACCCCGTCCGGCGTGTTTGTGGACGCCGCAGAGCAACTTATGAATTCGGCAATTCCCGCACCGCGGCCAAACGAGCGCGACTTGGCTTTTGCAGAAGCCCAGAAAGTCTTTCACCGGCAAGGTATCACCGCTGTTGCCGACATGGGCACGAGTATCGAAGACTGGCAGGCGTTTCGCCGTGCTGGCGACAACGGTTCGTTGACGCTTCGGATTATGAGTTACTCTGCTGGTATCGATGAAGCTCTGCTCATCGCGGGCGCGAACCCGTCGCCTTGGCTTTATGATGACAAGCTACGGCTAAATGGCGTGAAGCTCTATCTCGATGGAGCGTTGGGAAGCCGCGGCGCGTGGCTTAAGGAGCCTTACAGCGACGATGCCGGAAATCGCGGACTTCCGCTGATGGCGCCTGCCCAGCTCCGCAATATCCTGGTCCGCGCGGCACAAGGCGGCTTCCAGCCGGCAATCCATGCTATTGGAGACGCTGCTAACGCTGAAGCGGTTAACGCCGTAACTGAAATCGCAGAAAGCTTCCCTCAAGATCTTCGTTGGCGCATCGAGCATGCACAAATCATCGACCCAGCAGATCTTTCGAAATTCTCCAACCACGGGATCATCGCCAGCATGCAACCTGTCCACCAGACAAGCGATATGTATATGGCTGAAGCACGCCTCGGACAGGATAGGCTTGGCGGGGCCTACGCTTGGAACACCATTCTCGAATTGGGCGGAAAGCTGGCCTTCGGCTCTGATGCTCCAGTGGAATCGACCGATCCGTTCGCTGGCTTCGCTGCCGCAATTACGCGAAGCAATGCCGCTGGCGAACCCTTCGGTGGCTGGCAACCGAACGAGAGAGTAAGCCGAGAGGAGAGCTTCGCTGCCTTTACCGCAGACGCGGCCTACGCAGGATTTGCCGAGGGACGCTTCGGCCGTTTGATACCCGGTGAACGCGCTGACTTTGTTCTGGTAGACACCGATCCGCTCATGGCCACGCCCGAAGAAATTCGACAGACCCGAGTATTTGAAACATGGGTGGGCGGTCGCAAGGTCTACGACGCGGACTGATCGCCTTCGGACTCCGCTGGCACCTCTGCCTCAATCTTGATCTTTGCATCGCGCCGGTCGAAAACGCGCATCAACAGCAGAGAACCTTCAAATAGCAGCAGCAAAGGGACGGCCAGGAGCAATTGCGACCCTGGATCCGGCGGGGTAATCACTGCGGAAAGTGTTACGACAAAAACGATCACGTAACGCCGCGCGCCAGCCAATTGGCTACGCGTGACAATTCCCGCGCGATGGAGGAGCAAAAGCAGGACCGGCAGCAGGAAGCTCATCCCGAAGGCCAAGATAAACTGCATCACCAGACCAAGGTACTCGTTCGCCGTGGGCAAAGCCTGGATTTCCAGGCCCCCGGCCGTCCCTTCGAATCCGAGAAACCAGGTAAAGGCAGTGGGCATGACAACGAAGTAAGCGAGCGACGCCCCGGCAAGAAAAAGGAACGGCGTTGCAAGCAAAAATGGGAGGAAGGCCTTTTTCTCCTTTGCGTACAGCCCCGGAGCGACAAACGCCCAAAGCTGATTGGCGATATAAGGAAACGAAAGGCAGAAGCCGGCAAACAAGGCGACCTTCAATTCCACGAAAAAGACTTCGTAAAGCTTGGTAAAAATCAACTGGCCCTCCCCTTCCGGAAAGGCCTCCTTGAGTGGTTGGATCAGAAAGCCGAGAATATCGTCTGCAAAATACAGACAAACCCCGAAAGCAACAACGAGCGCCGCGACGCAGCGTACAAGCCGCGATCGCAACTCGATCAGGTGATCCAGCAGGGGCGCCTGCGTATCATCTATGTCCCTAAGCTGGAAAGCCATCAGCTATCCTTATTGGTCTCGTCGAACGGCAGGCCGGGCTCTTCACTCGATTGCCCCTCTTCGGTGCGAGGTGAAGCGGGTCGATCAACCTTGTTTACCGGTGCTTCAGCGCTGACGTTCGATCCACTCCGCTCGGCGCGTTCAGGGGCCAGCGGCTCCATGCCCTCACCAGAAGGCAGTATGTTCTCGGGAGCTCCACCCTCCGGTTCGCTACCGGTAGGATACTTGGCCATGATTTCCTTATTACGCTGAGACCACTTTTCTTCCATGTCCTCGATCTCGGCCTGACGAACCATTTCGTCGATGCCAGAGCGAAAATGGGAGGAAATGCGGCGAAGCTTACCGATCCATCGCCCAGCAGTGCGCATGGCAGCGGGCATATCCTTTGGCCCAATCACTAGGATTGCGACCACAACGATAACCAGCAATTCGGCCGCGCCGACGTCAAACATGACCTAACGGCTCTTCAGAGATATCACTTGCTCTCTGACGGCTTTTTGACCTGATCTTCGGTCAGCCCTTCATCTGCCGGCTTCGCATCATGCGAGATTTGCTTGGCCGGCTTCGTCTCTTCTTCATTCATTCCTT
Source organism: Erythrobacter sp. (assembly GCA_002695185.1). The sequence goes on along the minus strand of NZOF01000035.1, from coordinate 46,984 downwards.
GCTTGAAGCTTTTGATGCCTTTGCCGAAATCACCCATCATTTCGGAAATTCGCCCGCGTCCGAATAGAACGAGGATCAGAATGGCGATGATGACGAGTTGCCAAGGGCCGAGCGACATTGTGAATACCTTCCAAGCGGATGCGTTTGATCACAAGTATAGGCGCCCTTTTTGGCGATTGCCAGTCAGGCTTGAAGAGAAGAATCCTTGGCCTCTGCATCAGGTTGGGAGCCCTCGCCCATCAACTCCTCGTAAGCATCCTCGACCGGATCCAGAAGACCTGTCGCACGCAATTCCGCGACCCCCGGCAGGTCCTTACGGCTAGTCAGGCCGAAATGATCGAGGAACTCCGGAGTTGTCGCATAGATTGTCGGTCGACCGGGGACCTCCCGCCTGCCAGCGATCTTGACCCAGCCGGCCTCCATCAAGACATCAAGTGTGCCGCCGCTCGTCTGCACGCCTCGTATCGATTCGATTTCGGCACGACTTACGGGCTCGTGATAGGCGATGATTGCAAGAACTTCGGTCGCAGCTCGAGAGAGTCTGCGCACTTGCTCGCGCTCCTTACGAAGCAGATGGGCCAGATCAGATGCCGTTTCGAAATGCCAGCGCGTTCCTCGCTGGACGAGGCGTATCCCCCGGCTCTCATAAAAGGCAGCAAGAGCTTTCAAACTTTCGCGCACACGACCCTTATCGACGTCACCAAGGAACCCCGCCAAGGCCTCCACGCTCATCGGTTCTTCAGCCGCAAAAAGAGCTGCTTCTATTGCGCGTTCCAACTGGTTCAACTTGCCCGCCGTAGCCGCATCGGCCCAAAAGTCTCGTCTTGGTCGATTTCCGCCCTGCCAAGCCTAGCCAATTCGAGAGCCGCCACAAAACTCGAAGCTAGTGCCGACTTTCGTAATCGCGGCTCCGCGTGTGGGGGAAGGAATTCGCGCAACTCCATCCATTCCAGAGTGACCCCGAGCATATTTGAGACCCGATCAAGCGCTGATTCGAGCGTCATCACAGGCCGTTCCCGAACCATATGGACCGCAGGAGCGGTGCGCGCTTTCACCCGACCATAAGCCTCGATCAGCGCGAACTGATCACTGTCCCAACAGGTCTTGCGGACAATGTCCAAGCCTTCCGGGCTCCCACGAAGAAACACGTCCCGCCCGATCCGGTCGCCGCCCATGAGCCGTGCTGCAGCCTCTCGCATTGCATCCAGTCGTTGCAATCGCAACTGGAGCTTCAGCGCCAGTTCTTCAGGGCTTGGATCTTCCTGCTCCTCCTTCGGCAGGAGCATAGCTGACTTGAGATACGCAAGCCACGCTGCCATCACGAGATAGTCGGCCGCAACCTCAAGCTTGAGCGCCTCCGCCTGATCGATGTATTCGAGATATTGCTCGACCAGAGACAGAATGGATATCTCTCGCAGGTCCACTTGCTGGCGCCTTGCGAGGTCGAGCAACAGATCGAGCGGACCTTCCCAGCCCCCAAGTTCCAGATAAAGAGCGTCAGTATCGCTCCCGTCTTCCATGGAATGGCCTTCCTGTTCGCGGCCCGCTTGTTCAAGCTCGGCGAACGGAAGGCCGTTGCTCATGCCAACTGTTCCGTCAGAGAAAGAAGGGCATCGCGTTTTGCAAGAAGGTCACCCACATCGATTGCGTCCGGCTGCTCACCCATGGCCTTGTGGACGCAGTCCAGCCGGCGCGTACTGGTGTCTGACATTTCGGGAAACCGATCGGCAATCTGCCGCTGATCGGCCATGTTCGCCCAGCAATTGAGGATTATGTCACAGCCTGCGGCCAGTGCAGCGGCCCCGCGGTCGGGTATGCTGCCCTTCAGCGCCTGCATGTCGATATCGTCGGTTAGCAAGAGGCCGTCGAAACCGATCCTGCCGCGGATGATCTCTTCGATCACCCGGTCCGATAATGTCGCCGGATTATCCTTGTCCCACGCAGTGAAGACGATGTGGGCGCTCATGCCGAGCGGATGATGCGCCAGGGCCTGGAAGGGTTCGATATCCTTTTCGAGCTCTTCATCGCTGGCCGTTACTACGGGCAGCTCCTTGTGGCTGTCCGATGTCGCACGTCCATGCCCGGGCATGTGTTTGAGACAGCCTACGACGCCGCCCCTTGTCATGCCCTGCAGTACCGCGCGGCCCAGCGCCGCCACCTGCATCGGCTCGCTGCCGAGAGCGCGGTCACCTATGACATCGTCGGTTTCGGGACGCTGGACATCGAAGGGAGCGTGGAAGTCCACCGTCACACCTACCAGCGCGAGCTCCCGCGCCATCGCTTCCGCATTTACGCGAGCCGCTTCGATCGCAGAGGCTGGCGCAATCTCGTACAGCTTGGCGAACGCTTCCCCGGCGGGATATTTCGGCCACTCGGGCGGCTTCATCCGCGCAACACGCCCGCCTTCCTGATCGATCGATATAATCAACCGCTCCCGCCCATGAATGGCGCGTAGATCGTCGGTCAGTCTCCGCATCTGCTGGCGATCGATGCAATTTCGACCGAACAGAATATAACCAGCCGGATCTGCCTCCCGGAAGAATGCGCGCTCGTCTGGGGAAAGGTCCGGGCCTGAGATACCGAAAATGGCAGGTGTCATGTCAGCAAAACTGCGATCTTTCTGCGCTCATGCCAAGGAAGCACGAGTCAGCAGGTGTGGAAATCGGGGCGAAAGGCTTTCCGGTCCTGGCTATTTTACGAAGCAGGCCAGTCCATCATTCTGAAGGCGATCACAAAGCGACCGCGCTTCTGATTTGCCGCCGGTCAGAGCCTGGAGGCGGTAGACAGTCCCAATGTCGACCTGCGCTTCGACCACACGATGCCGTACGCCGTTCAACACTTCGGTTTGCCGCAATAGGCGTCCCCAAGCTTCTTCGGCATCGCCGCGCTTGGGATAAGCACCAACCTGCACACTCGTTCCCGCAGCAGGTTCCGGGCTGCGGGGGCCTTCATTCATGGTCGTGGAAAGAGACGGTGAGGCTGGCTCGGCTGCCGGCTTCACGGGTGCTGCCGCCGTTGGCTTGTCGGCCAGCTTGCTTTCGCGCCGCTTTCCTTCTCCCACGGCGAAGCTGGTGTCACCGGTACCGGCGTATTCCTTGCCACCGGGGTTTTCGGGCCGGGTTTTGTATGGCTCGGACGGCGCCTCGACCACACTGCCGTCAGCAGGTGGTTCGTCGCTGGTTGCGCCCAAGGCGAACCATGCAGCTCCGACGAGAACAGCTACGAACAACAGCGAGAACGCGCCAATCATGACGAGCCGCGAAGTGGCAAAGCCAGCTTCCCGCTCGTCCTCGTCCTCTGATTCCAGCCACGGGAGACGCTCGTCGCTTTCGATCAGTTCAAGATCGGTGCCGCCCCAATCTTCCCCGTGCTCGTAGGGCGCTCTCGCCATTGCCTTACATCTCCTCGACTGCCTCGACACCTAATATGCCGAGACCATTGCGGATCACCTGCCCGACTTGCGCCGCCACGAAGAGGCGCGCTGCGGTCAGCTCGGCATCACTCTCCTGAATGATCCTTTTCGCTGGATCATCATTACCCGCATTCCAGAAGCTGTGGAAGGCCGCTGCAAGATCGCCGAGGAAGAAGGCAATGCGATGCGGTTCGCGAGCCTTTGCAGCCGCCTCTACCACGCGCGGGAATTGCGCAGCTTCGCGAACCAGAGCAATCTCGTCCGCCCCAAGTCGATCGAGGTTCGCGTCACTCGGCTCCACGCCCGCCTTGCGCAGCGTAGAGCGTATGCGCGCGTGGGCATATTGGAGGTAAAAGACCGGGTTGTCCTTCGACGCTTCGACAACCTTTGCGAAATCGAATTCCATCTGGGCTTCGGGCTTGCGGGTCAGCATGGTGAAACGCACCACGTCCTTGCCCACTTCATTGACCACGTCCGCGAGCGTTACGAAAGTGCCCGAACGTTTGGACATCTTAACCGGTTCGCCATTGCGGACCAGATTGACCATCTGCACCAGTTTCACATCGAAAGGCACATCGCGCCCGGCGCCCTTGGTAAGCGCGGCGACTGCGGCCTTGATCCGCTTCACTGTACCGGCATGGTCGGCGCCCCAGATGTCGATCAGCGCGTCCGCCGTTTCAGCCTTTTGGAAGTGATACGCCAGATCTGCACCGAAATAGGTCCACGCCCCGTTCGACTTCTTGATCGGGCGGTCCTGATCATCGCCGAACTCGGTCGACCGAAAGAGCGGAAGCTCAACCGGCTCCCAGTCTTCGGGCGGCGCCTTTCCTTTCGGGGCCTCGAGCACACCGTTATAGACGAAGCCGTGTTCGCGAAGCCAGGCCTCCGCCTCTTCTGGCTTGCCCGCGGCCTGAAGCGTCGCTTCCGATGAAAACAGATCGTGATGGATGCCAAGAAGCGAGAGATCCTCGCGGATCATGTCCATCATTGCGGCAACCGACCGCTCACGGAACAGGTCCAGCCATTCGCTTTCCGGCGCACCCTTGTATGCGTCACCGAACTCCTGTGCGAGGCGCTCCCCAACCGGCTTCAGATAGTCTCCCGGATAAAGCCCCTCCGGAATGGCGCCGATGTCTTCGCCAAGCGCTTCGAGATAGCGCAAATGCGCAGAGCGCGCGAGAACGTCCACCTGTCCGCCAGCATCGTTGACGTAATATTCGCGAATGACCTTGTGGCCGGAAAATTCCATCAGACCGGCCAGCGCGTCGCCAACTACAGCGCCGCGGCAATGCCCCATATGCATGGGCCCGGTTGGATTGGCGGAAACGTATTCGATATTTACGACCTGCCCGCCGCCGATTTGAGACCGGCCGTATCGTTCGCCAAGCGAGGCGATCGCCTCCAGTTCGCGCAGCCACGCAGTGTCTGAAAGGCGAAGGTTGATAAAGCCGGGGCCCGCGATGGTCGCTTCAATAATGTCGGGATCGCGGTTCAGGTGAGCGATGATCATTTCCGCCAGAGCACGCGGATTGGTCTTCGCCTGCTTGGCGAGTACCATTGCGGCATTCGTGGCGAGATCGCCATGCGAGGGATCGCGCGGCGGTTCTACCGTCACGCCCGAACGGTTTGTTTCCGCGGGAAGGTGGCCTTCCATCTCGAGGGCGTTGAGAACGGCGTCAATTCGCGCCGTAAAACCGGCGTGCAAAGTCTGGATGTCGGACATAGCAGCGCGCCTAGACGAACGACGCAAAATGGCAAGATGCTAAGCGTTCGGCTGGCAGGCCGAGAAACCCTAGCGGGTTGCGTTATAACGCAATTCGTCCTGTGTCAGCTGGAAGCCCACGAGCAGTTCGAAAGTCGCGCGCTGGACCGCTGCGCGTACTTCTGGATCAGCCAGCGGGTCGACGGCAGCGTCCGGATCGCCAGCCTCGCGCTTGCGCGTGATCTTCTCGCGGATATCTTCGGGAAGGGTCGCATCGGCACGATTGACGTATGCGCCAGCCTTGCCGCTTGCCATTGCGCGTTCCTCACCATCAGCAAAATTGACAGTTACCGTTCCGACCTGTTTCGAGATGACCGCGCTTCCGCCGCGCAGAACGGAGGAGAAATACGGTATCTCTACCGAGCGTGCCCCGCTGGTTTCGCTGCGCCGCGCGACCACATTGAAAGTCGCTTCGGTATATACTCGCTCGCCCGTTTCGTTGCAGGTCGAGCTAAGGTCCGTCATCGAGGCAGTGACATCGAGATCTGCCAGCGTACGGGAAGTCGGGCTGCCAAATAGCGTGATGTCGCCAGTGTAATCGGGGATGCCAACGGCCGGGCAAGTCGTACGGACCGCGGTAATCCCTGCGCCACCACCATCAACCACCAGTTCACCAGAGGTTTTGCAACCTGCCAATACAAGGCCAAGTCCCAGGGCAGTCAGGAGGCGAGTACGGGTGATCATGTTGGCGGCATTCCTCATGTGTTCGTATGCGTACCCTGCGGCACGGCTCGCGTCCCCTAGCTTGACGCGATGCAAAGCGCTAGGGGGGCTCATATGAACGCTCCCTTTCAATCCCCGAATGACGATGGTCGGGCGAACGATCAACGCTTGCCTCTCAAATTGCTTATCGCCGCACCTCGCGGGTTCTGCGCCGGCGTCGACAGGGCGATCGAGATCGTGGAGCGCGCGCTCGAGAAATATGGCGCGCCCGTCTATGTCCGCCATGAGATCGTGCACAATCGCTACGTAGTCGACTCATTAAAGGCGAAGGGCGCAATTTTCGTCGAAGAGCTGAGCGAGGTGCCCGACGACGTGCCGGTCGTATTTTCCGCGCACGGCGTGCCCAAATCCGTTCCTGCCGAAGCGGACCGGCGCAAGCTCCTTTATGTCGACGCGACCTGCCCGTTGGTCAGCAAGGTTCACAGGCAGGCCGAGCGCCAGATCGAAAAGGGCCAGCACATCCTTTTCATCGGTCACGCCGGGCATCCGGAAGTGGTCGGGACGATGGGACAAGTGCCTGAAGGCCAGATTTCATTGGTCGAAACCTTGGACGACGTTGCGAAGCTGCCGTTCACGCAGGACGATGATCTGTCGTACCTAACGCAGACAACGCTCTCGGTAGATGACACGCGCGAAATTACCGAAGCACTGGAAGCGCGCTTCCCGCAGATCGTCGCGCCCAAGGCGGAAGACATTTGCTACGCTACCAGCAATCGCCAGGCAGCGGTCAAGATCATCGCACCTGCTTGCGACCTTGTGCTGGTAATCGGAGCGCCGAACTCCTCCAATTCTGTAAGGCTCGTCGAAGTGGCTGAGCGGCTTGGAACCGACGCGCGCCTCATCCAACGCGCTGATGAAATTCAGGCTGATTGGCTGGATGGCATCGGCACTATGGGGCTGACCGCGGGGGCTTCCGCCCCGGAAACACTCGTGCGCGAAGTAGTGGATCGTCTCTCCGAATGGCGCGTGGTCGAAGAAGAGCCGGTCGCCGCCGCCGAGGAAAACATGGTGTTCAAACTGCCACGCCAACTTACCGAATAGGTGGCTGTCTACACTCACCTCGGGGCGGAAGACTTTGCTCGCCTGATAGCGGAATACGACGTTGGCGATCTGGTCTCCGCCAAGGGAATTGCGGAGGGAGTTTCCAATTCCAACTGGCTGATCGAGACCACGCGCGGACGGTACATTCTGACGATGTATGAGCGGCGCATAGATGTGTCGCAGCTGCCTTTCTTCTTGGGACTGCTGGATCATCTGGCGCAATCGGGCTGTGCGGTGCCGGCGACCATCCACGATCGCAATGGCGCTGCCTACCGGGAAATCGATGGGAAAGCCGTCGCTCTTATCGAATTTCTTCCGGGCGTTTCTCCCACTCGCCCTACCCCCGATCAAGCTGAAGCGGTGGGGGCCGCGTTAGCGCGAGTACACATCGCAGGGCTGAGCTTCGGTGAGAAGCGGGAGAACGACCTCGCGCCGAAAGACACGGCAGCAATATTACGCGCTTGCGATCCTGCTGTACTTACGGGCATCGATGAAAAGCTAACCGGGATTGCCGCTCGCGCCGACGACGCTGTCGCGCGATGGCCTCATTCTCTGCCCTGCTCAATCATCCATTCCGATCTTTTCCCCGACAACGTCCTGCTCCTAGACGGAAAGGTCTCGGGTATGATCGACTTCTATTTCGCAGCCTACGATATGATGGCTTACGATCTCGCCGTTACGCATGCTGCGTGGTGCTTCGATACGAATGGCATGAACTTCGATCGGGCCGTCGGCAACGCACTTCTGTCCGGTTACGAAGCCATCCGCCAGTTGACCGACGCCGAGCGCGAAGCTCTTCCCATTCTCGCCCAGGGCGCTTGCCTGCGCTTTGTCGCAAGCAGAGCTGAAGATTGGATCGAAACACCTGCCGATGCGCAGGTGCTGCGCAAGGATCCTCTCGATTTCCTTCGGCGGTGGGATTTCTACGCTGAAAAAGGCCAGGCTGCGTTTGCCTGATCGCGATCGCGCGTTAAGGCATCCGCGATGAAACGGATTGAAATTTTCACTGATGGTGCCTGCAAGGGCAACCCAGGACCCGGCGGCTGGGGCGCCCTGCTGCGCATGGGAGAGCATGAAAAGGAACTATCGGGCGCCGAACCGCAAACTACCAACAACCGCATGGAAATGACGGCTGCGATCAGGGCCCTGGAAGCGCTGAAGGAGCCGTGCCAGATCACTCTGCACACCGACAGCACCTATCTCATCGATGGCATCACCAAATGGATCCACGGTTGGAAAAAGAAGGGCTGGAAGAACGCTGCGAAGAAGCCTGTCGTCAACGAAGACTTATGGCGCCAACTGGATGAACTGCGTGGCAAGCACCAGATCGACTGGAAATGGGTGAAGGGTCACTCGGGCCACCCCGAAAACGAGCGGGTCGATCAGCTAGCCAGTGACGCAGCCGACGAAATTGGCATGCGCCACCGCACCTAGAGGAAGCGGGATGGATCGTACTTTGATGCGTCCAACCCGGCTGTCATCTTATCGCGCGGTTCACCGAGGAGCAGCTGTGCGGCAAGCCTGGCCGCGGCTGGCGAAGTCTGGATACCAAATCCGCCCTGCCCTGCGAACCAGGCAAAGCCTTCCACAAATGGATCGAACCCATAGACCGGCAAACGGTCAGGAGCGAAACTGCGCAGCCCTGCCCAGCGTTTCTCTACAGCTTCAATCCGCAAATCGACGACCTGCTCCAAACGGTGAATTGCCGTAGCGACAGCCAGCTCTTCCGGTGCGACGTCGCATGGTTTGCTGGGCTCTTCATCATGGGGGCTTAACCAGAGACGGCCACCGTCCGGCTTGAAATAGAATTGGCCCGATATGTCGAGCACCAAGGGCTGATCCGATGCGGGCGCCGGTTCGGTACGAAGCTGGACGACCGTACGAAGCAGAGGCTGGATGCCGATAGGCCTGGCCCCCGCCGCGGCCGCAACCCCATCCGCCCAAGCCCCTGCTGCATTGACGAGCACCGAAGCCCTGAAGCTGCCTGCTTTCCCGCAATCCAAAGTCCATACGCCCTCGGCACGCGATGCAGCCTGTAATCCTGCGCGGCATTTCAAATCCACAGCCGTTGCTCGCGACAGAGCGAGGAAGCGCGCGTGCAGGCCGGACACGTCTATATCTGCGCAAGCCGGTTCCCAAATACCGTGCGTCCACTCGTTGCGAAGGCTTGCGATATGCGCCTTCAGCATCGGTTCCCCCACTCTCTCGATCCCGGCGCCGGTACCGGAGAAGCGATCCATGAAACGGACGAGCTTAGACTCATCGGCATCCCGCCCGATATAGAGAGCGCCGCGCTGCGTGAGAAAACCGTTTTCCTGCAGATAGTTGCCCGATGCCAAGGTAAGCGGGACAATATCCGGCCCGCCATAGCATTCGTCCCAGAACGCCGCCGATCGACCAGTGGCATGATAGCCCGGCTGATCCTCGCCTTCTAGAAGGAGAACACTAACTCCTCGCTCGCCAAGTTCAGCGGCAAGACTAGCGCCGGCAATTCCGGCCCCCACGATGGCGAAATCGTAGATCATCACTTTTGACGGGGCGCCACCCGGTCGAGAAACTCCGACATCACGTGCATAACCCGACCTCTGACGGGAGGAACTTCGCGCAGGATTTCATGATGCGCTTCCTCTCCGAATGAAGCCAGCTCTCCGTGCGGCAAACGCTCGGCGGCTCGAACCGCTGCCTCATGTTTCACTAGTTTATCATTAGAAGTGGAAACGATCAGTATTGGAACATGTACTTTCTCCAATGCCCCGGCTGCTTGCAGTGTACCGGTTGAGGCGTAAGCTCTCTCTACCCATCCCCAGCTTCCCGGTCCCATCGTCAAATAAGGCCGGTGCTCGCGCCAGTATAATTCGTCCTCATAACGCGCATCGTCATGCGTCAAAAGATCACGCCTTCTTGCTGGCATCTCGCCGGGTTTCTCACTCCATTTCCAGGCAGGTCGTTTAGGGGAGCCAATGCGGGTCATGACGCGCGAAATCGCATGCAAAATCGAAAGCGGCAGCGGCGGTCCGGCCATTTGCAGCATGGGAGCCGAAAGAACCACGGCATCCGGATCGACGGCCTCTTCGATGAGTGCGCGAGTTACGATGTGCCCTCCCATTGAATGGGCAATCAGCACATGGGGACCGGAGGTCTCTTTTTTCCACTGCTTCCAAAAATGAGCAAGATCGGCCACCCAATCACCGAAATCCTTTATGTGGCCGGTTACCTCGTCGTCCCCCAGCCGACCAGAGCCGCCCTGTCCACGCCAATCTGCGGCGGTAACTTTCCATCCGGCCCGATGCCATTCCTCGAGGCTTTCGAGATACTTTTCATAAAAGTCCGCTCGCCCGGGAAGAAAAAGGATCGAGCCCCGCTCCCCGCTTCCCCCACCTAGCCAGTCTATCCGGCGAATTTCATGACCGTCGTCGCCGAGCCAAACACTTTCTATTGCGTGGCCCGGGATTTTGCGGCGATCGATCGGTTCACCGCCTTGTGAAGTAAGCGAGGCAGGAATTGAAACCTCCGTTTAGCGCGTTCCACATGGTTACTTTTTGGTAAGCATGTTTCTGTAGGCGTACCGTTCGAGAAAAGTTCGGGACGGTGCAATGGACCATGTGATTTTCACCTATGTGTTGCTCGGCGCCTTGGCAATGGCGCTGATAGTGGCTGCTTTCACCGATCTGAAAAGCAGAATCATCAGCAACAAACTGAATATCGCTATCGCTGCAGGGGCACCGCTCTTTTGGTGGGCGACAGGTTTGGAACTGTGGCCCGGTGCCGCCCTCCAACTGGGATTGGCTGCAATCACCTTTGCTATCTGTGCCCTCTTCTTTGCCATTGGACAGATGGGTGGCGGCGACCTCAAGCTTCTTACGGTGCTAGCGCTCTGGTTTCCGCCTACACAGTTCGTGAGCTTGGTATTGATAATGGCCATGGTTGGCTGGGTGCTGACCCTGGTTATGGGGATATGGGGCGTGTCCCGCTCTAACATAGTAGGAGCAAGGCCCGTCCGTGACACGGCAATCCTGATCGGATGCACGCTGATAGCTGCCCTTTTTGCCAGCTCCATACTGGGCGGCCCTAAGCTTTCGTTGCCGCTGGCGCTAAGCGAATCAGTTGGCGGGAGTGTCGCCTTGGCTCTGCTGCCGATCGGGATACTCGCCATCGTTACCCTCGCATCAATCCGTATCATTCGGCGACACAAGCATCAGCCGCGTATTCCCTACGGTCTCGCGATCTCGATGGCCGGGCTTTGGGTCGTGGCTGCAGCACTTCGCCCCGAAATAACGCCCATTCTGGCGAGCTGAAACGCGATTTTAACCAATCACCTCGTACGCAGAAAACCATACCCGCCCGCATTCGAATCTCACGGGCCAAATGAGAGGGCTGACAAGCCATGGATAGGAAGAAACTGGTTCTGCTGGTAAGCGCACTGATCGTTGCGGTCGGTACTGCTCTCATTGCCCGCAGCATATTTGCAGGCGCGGCTGCTCCTAAAGCCGAGGCCGCTGCCGTTGTAGAATCTCAAGGCCCCAAGGTGCTCGTAGCACAGCGAGCTCTGCCGATCGGCACGATCATCACGGCAGACGCGATCGGTTATCAGCTGTGGCCGAAGGAGCTTGTGCAGGATGCCTACTTCCTCGACGGCGAAGCAGACGTAACCCAACTCATCGGGACAGTGGTACGTCACCCAGTTACCGCGGGCGAACCAGTCACCCAAGGTTCGCTTGTCAGCCCTGGCGATCGCGGATTTCTCGCCGCCGCACTTACTCCCGGCATGCGCGCCATTACTGTGCCTGTTGATGTAAAAGCAGCCGTAGCCGGCTTCGTCTTCCCTGGAGACCGCGTCGATATGGTTCTGACGCAGTCAGTTTCGGGTGAAGGCGGAGCACTCAAGGTTTCAGAAACAATCCTGCGTAATCTCCGCATCTTGGCAACCGATCAATCGACCAGCCAAGAAACCGTGGAGGGCCAAACCCGTGTGAAATCCTATCGTACCGTTACGCTGGAAGTTACACCCCAAATTGCTGAGAAGGTAGCCGTGGCGCAGACCCTTGGTTCATTGAGCCTTGCTCTTCGTCCTTTAGCCGACAGCCACAGCGAACTCGAGCGGGCCATTGCGTCTGGCGAACTTGTAATCCCTGAAGGGACCTCGCCCGCTGAAGAGGAGCAACTGTTACGCGAGGTTTCAAGTCGCCCCGATGACGGCAAAAGCACTTTTGTTACCGGCGGTGATGTGTCTCGCTTCCAGAGAAGTTCGATGCCTGCACAGGGCCGCGCCCCAGCTGGCGGTGGTGAGAGCTACGCCGCTCCGGTTCGTCGTGGTCCTATGGTCACAGTAACGCGCGGTAAAAAAAGCGAGGATGTCAGCATTGGCGCCGGCGGGCTTACGAATGCGGTCAGCGGCGGAATGACCAACGCCGGGCAGACTGTGCCGTCCGCCTTGAGCACCATCCGTTAAAAACGAAGCTGACAGTTAGTCACTCTAGGGGCATGTACATGAAACGTCGTCTCACCACCAAATTGCTGTTTGCCAGCATCGCGCTTGCTCCGCTAGCCGCTGCTCCGGCGACCACTGCGTCCGCACAGTCCGTAATCCGTCCAAACCAGGATATTGTTCTTTCTATCGGTCGCGGCGAGCTCATCAACATTCCCGGCTCGATGTCGGATGTTTTCATCGCTGACGATGGAGTTGCAGACGTACAGATCAAATCGCAACGCCAGTTGTATCTCTTCGGCAAGGCGGGCGGCGAGACAACGGTGTATGCGAGCAATGCTACAGGGCAAATCATCTGGTCCGCCAATGTGCGCGTTGGGTCGAACATTTCGAGCATTGATCAGATGCTGAACCTGGCAATGCCCGAGGCGAAAGTGAACGTCGCAACGATGGGTACAAATACCATCCTGTTGACTGGAACGGTCGGGGCGCCAGAAGATGCGGCTGATGCGCAGGCATTGGTGGAAGCATACGTCGGCACTGATTTTAACGTCATCAGCCGACTACGGATGGCCACCCCTCTTCAGGTTAATCTTCGCGTAAAAGTGGCCGAGGTGAGCCGCAACGTAGTTCGGTCAATAGGCGTCAATCTCGCCACGGTCGATGCGACTAGTGGGTTCAGGTTTGGTATTGGCCAAGGTTTTCCCAATGGGGTCCCAATCTTTACGCCAGATGGCCCCGCTGGCCTTGGTGTAGGTTTCAATCAAGCGACGCCGGGTGGAAGTGATATCCCGACAACTGGGCAGGGAAGCACTCTCGGGTTTGCTGGTCACCTCTTGGGTCTCGATGTCCTTTCGGCACTCGATCTAGCGGAAAACCAAGGTCTCGTGACCACCTTGTCAGAGCCTAACCTTACGGCCCTTTCCGGAGAAACTGCGGAGTTTTTGGCCGGCGGCGAGTTCCCGGTTCCGGCGAGTGGTGGTCTCGGTTCTACGAGTATTAGCTTCAAACCATACGGCGTTAGCCTTTCATACACGCCGACGGTTCTCGCCAATGGACGGATTTCCATGCGGGTACGTCCAGAGGTTTCTGAAATCTCGAGCCAGAACGCAATCCAGGTGGGTGGATTCCAAATCCCTGCGCTCGTGACGCGTCGGGCGGAAACCACAGTGGAGTTGGGGTCGGGACAAAGCTTTGTGATTGCAGGGCTTTTGTCGAACAATTCGCAGAACGCCATCGAGAAAGCACCAGGCCTGGGTGACATACCAATCTTGGGAAATCTTTTCCGATCGACGACTTATCGGAAGGGAGAGACCGAGCTCGTAATCGTTGTCACCCCATACCTAGTCAAACCGGTCGATGCGAATGAAGTCAGTCTCCCGACGGATGGTTACTTGAAGCCGACGGAGTTGCAGAGGCTAATCGAGTTTCGCGAAGCGGACGGCGTTTCCGGTGGCGAACGTCCGGCACCCCAAGCGACTACGCGTGAAGCGGGTCCGGAAATTTCGGATGCTCGTGGTCAGACGCGAGACGCTCTCGCCGTAGAAACGCAACGTAATCCAAGGACTGCTCCGGCCAAGCCTGGCTTCAGCTTCGAATAAGGGGGAGAGCAAGATGCACTACTTCATGAATCGCAAATATGTAGCCTCGATCGCGGCGTCTCTCGCTCTTACCGTCGGAGGCTGCGGTACGATGAACATGGAGAACCGCACGCTGTATAGCGTTAGCCAGCCAGTCGTCGAACGCTCTAACTATACGCTCGACTTAAACACGAGCGGTGAAGGCCTCACTATTGGTGAGCAGCAGCGGCTAGCTGACTGGTTCGAAAGTATGGATCTGCGCTACGGCGATCGCATTGCAATCGATGACCCTGTCCAAAGCTTGGCCGTGAGGGACGACGTCGTCGCCATCGCTGGGCGCCATGGCATGATGGTAAATGAGGGAGCACCGCTAACCACAGGAACGGTTACCGCTGGACGGGCAAGGGTCGTCATTACACGTACTTCGGCGTCCGTGCCAGGTTGCCCGGATTGGTCCCACACTGCGGAATGGAATCCGAGTAACTCTACCAATCCGAATTACGGCTGCGCAACCAACAGTAATCTCGCCGCCATGATCGCCAATCCGGAAGACCTCATCAAGGGCCAGGAAGGTACCGGTGAGACGGTGGTCACAACATCTACGAAAGCCATCAAAACCTATCGCGACAAGGATCCGACGGGAGCCGGTGGACTGTCTGCAGTTAGTACCGGAGGAGGCCAGTAAGCCATGAACATGCCTGCAAATCGCGATCCTTTCGCTGCATATATCTGCGACGAAACTGCCTTGGACGTGCTACGCCCGGTCGTGATCGAACTCGGCTGGCAACCGGAAAAGTGCAACAAGGGCGGCCTGCGAAATGCCGTCCAGTCGCTATCAGTGTCGGCAAGTCCGAACATCCTGATGGTGGACCTTTCCGAAAGCGGCGATCCGCTCAACGACATCAACGCTTTGGCAGAAGTCTGCGAACCCGGAACAGTGGTTATCGCCATCGGCCAAGTCAACGACGTACGTCTTTATCGAGATCTGATCTCGAGCGGCATCCACGACTACCTGCTCAAGCCCTTGTCCGCAGCTGTTTTACGTGATTCGCTAAACAATGCGCAGGCGGTTTTCGCAGCCCCTCGCGGAGGAGAAGGCGAGCAGGTCAAGAACCATATCTCTGCTGCGATAATCGGCACCCGCGGGGGCGTCGGCGCTTCCACGCTCGCGACATCCCTTGCCTGGCACTACAGTGCCGACAAGCGGATGCCGACCGCTCTGCTTGATCTCGACGTGCACTTTGGGACCGGCGCACTGACACTCGATCTGGAGCCGGGCCGCGGCCTTACCGATGCGATCGACAATCCCAGTCGTATCGACGGCCTCTTTATCGAACGCGCCATGATACGCGCGAATGATAATTTGGCGATCCTGTCAGCCGAGGCCCCGATCAACTCACCGCTCATGACCGACGGTGCGGCTTTCCTCCAGTTGCAGGAAGAATTCCGTCATGCTTTCGAGATGACCCTCATCGATCTGCCGCGCAACATGCTGATCAATTTCCCTCATGTTCTCAATGAAGTGAACGTTGCGGCTGTGGTTTGTGAGATGACCCTCGCCTCCGCACGCGACACCATTCGCATTCTGTCGTGGCTCAAGACCAATGCAGGGCACGTTACTCCGCTCGTTATCGCGAACAGGGTACAGCCTGGGACCGCAGAAATCAGCAAGGCCGATTTCGAAGCTTCGATCGAACGCAAGATCGATGTGTCTATCCCGCTTGATCAGAAAGCAGCGAGCGCGGCTGCAAAGCTGGGAAAAACCGTTATCGATGCGAGTGGTTCGAGCAAAATGTCTGCTGGTATTAAGCAAGCAGCGTCGCAGATTATCGGGCTTGGTGAAACCGACAGCGAAGATGTGGAGGCTTCTGATGGAAAGAAGTCTTTGCTCGGCGGCTTTGACCTGAAAGGCCTGATGACGAAAAAGGAAAAGGTCCCCGCCTGAAGCACCGGATGACTGCCAAACCTATGATGGCGACATTATCCGGAGTTCGAATGAGCAATTGACGGAGTAGAATGATGAACATGGTCCAGCTCGTACTGATTGGTGGCGGAATGCTGGTTCTGCTCGTCCTGCTTTATTTCGCCTTTGCCGGACCGAATGTGGCTAAGGCCAGCCAGAGGCGACTGCAGCAAGTCCGTTACCGGCATTCGGAAAGCACCGACGCAAAGGTTGAATCTCAGCTCAAGAAAGCTATCGCTGCGCGCAAGCCGACACAGTACCGTCAGGCAGGATCGGAATCCCGCATTGCTGCCTTGGCCCTCCGACTCGATCGGACAGGGAAAAACTGGACTTTAAGCCAGTATGGCTATGTTTCGCTCGGCCTGGCGGTCATCACTGCCGTCGTGCTCTATTTGCAGTCAGGATCGCTCGCCTTGGCTGGTGGAGTCGGCGTGTTTCTTGGGGCTGGTATTCCACATCTGGCCGTCAATATGACGATTTCGAAACGCACCGCACAATTCAATGCCAAGTTTCCAGATGCCATCGAACTGTTAGTTCGCGGGCTCCGCTCGGGTCTCCCGGTGACTGAAACTTTGGGCGTGGTGGCACAGGAAATCCCGGGGCCGGTAGGCCAGGAATTTAAGGGTATCGTCGAGCGAATAAAAATCGGTCGCACGATGGAAGAGTCTCTTCAGGAAACGGCCAATCGCCTTAACATTCCGGAGTTCAATTTCTTCTGCATCACCCTGGCGATCCAGCGAGAGACAGGGGGCAACCTAGCTGAAACACTTTCGAACCTTGCCGACGTACTTCGGAAGCGCTCACAGATGAAACTGAAAATTCGCGCGATGAGTTCGGAATCTAAGGCCTCTGCTTATATCGTCGGTGCGCTTCCGTTCGTTGTCTTCACCATGATCTGGTCGATCAATCCGTCCTATATCGGCGGCTTTTTCACCGATGATCGCTTGATTGTGACAGGGCTCGGAGGCCTCGTCTGGATGAGCATTGGCGCCTTCATCATGGCGAAAATGGTCAGCTTCGAAATCTGAGCGGGAAGGAAGACTCATGGAAAGTGCAACCGGCCCTACCCTGCTTGGCTTCGATGTCGTGTTGGTCGGATCAATTCTCGCCGGCGTCGCTGCGATGGCGGTAATGTTTGCAATCTATACTGCGCTGACAATCAAGGATCCGATGGCAAAGCGCGTAAAAGCCTTGGAAGGGCGGCGCGAAGAACTGAAGCTCGGCTTGGTAACAGCCAGCGCGAAGAAACGTCAGAGCCTCGTCCGCAATTCTAGCACGACTGACAAGGTCCGCGATACTCTCGGCAACATGAAGGTTCTGCAGCAGAGCCAAGTTGAGGATATGCAGCAGAAGCTGGCGTGGGCTGGCTTTCGCAACAAGGAGGTCGCTGTCGTCCTTATCGCCTTGCGCATGATCCTCCCCGTCATACTCGGGACCGTAGCTGCAGTCCTGCTTTACGGCATCGAGATTTACCCCGACTGGGAATTCAAGCGCGTGGCAGCAATGGGTGCGGCTCTCTACCTTGGTTATAAGGGACCGGAGATCTATCTCTCGAACATTGCTACTAAAAGAACGGATGCGATCCGCAAAGGTCTTCCGGATGCGATCGACCTTCTGGTCATTTGCGCCGAGGCAGGTCTTACGGTCGACGCTGCGTTTAACCGAGTGGCCAAGGAACTTGGACGGGCCTACCCTGAGCTTGGCGAAGAATTCACGCTCACCGCAATCGAATTGTCATTCCTCAACGAGCGCAAGAAGGCTTTCGACAATCTGGCGTTCCGCGTGAACCTGGAAGCGGTCAAAGGTGTCGTAACGACCATGGTCCAGACCGAACGTTACGGTACGCCACTGGCATCCGCGCTCCGTGTGTTGTCGGCCGAATTCCGCAACGAACGGATGATGCGTGCCGAAGAGAAGGCTGCTCGTCTGCCGGCCATCATGACCGTGCCGCTCATCCTCTTTATTCTGCCGGTGCTGTTCATTGTCATCCTCGGCCCTGCAGCTTGTGATATCTCCGACAGCTTCATGAGCTGATCGCGAACTTTGCAAACCGGAGACGGCAAGAGAAAGCTTCGTCGACTATCTAGTCGGCGAGGCTTTCTGCATCGAACTCGCCAGCGTTCTTGCGCAACCTTGCGAGCATGTCTCGCATCTGCATCCGCTCTTCCTCGCTCAGTACCGAGAAGAGTTCCTCTTCGATCTTCAGCGCGAGCGGCATGATGCCCGCGTGGACAGCCCTGCCCTCCGCCGTCAGGTCGAGCAGGTGAGAGCGCCCATCGCTCTCATTCGGCGTACGCACGGCCAGCCCGCGGCTCTCCAGCGTTTTGCAGGCCCGGTTGACCGGCACCTTGTCCATCAGCGTGGCCTGCGAAAGCTCGCGCTGGGTCGTCGGGCCGCTGTCGCCGAGCACCGCCATGATCCGCCATTCGGTCGTCTTTAGCGCAAAACGCTTGCGATATTGTTCGGCGATCCTGGTCGAGACGGCATTCGATGCGACCGACAATTGATACGGTAGGAAATCGGCGAGGCGCTGGGCGGGCTTGCGAGTTGTCATACCGGCAAGGTCTAATGAAGCGCCCCGCTTTTACAAGGTTGCAGCCGTAACCACTCCATTTGCGCCTACTTGTATTCCGGTTCTTCCCACCAAGGGTAGAAATCGGGCATGTTTTCGCTGACCGTATCGGGATATTCGGGCGGCCGCCTCTCCAGAAAGCTGCGGACGCCTTCCTTGCTATCCTCGCTCCGGCCCAGCCGGTAGATCGAGCGGCTGTCGATCCGGTGCGCCAGCATGGGATGGTCGAGCGCCGGCAGACGCCACAGCATGGCACGCGTCATCGCCACTGAAACCGCCGAGGTGTTGTCCGCGATCTCGCGCGCCAGCGTCATGGCCGCGCCCATCAGATCCTCCTGAGGATGCACCGAGCGGACCAGCCCCTTGTCAAAGGCTTCGGCAGCATCGAAGATCCGCCCGGTCATGCACCATTCGAGCGCAGTCTGCGTGCCCACCAGCCGCGGCAGGAACCAGCTCGAGCAGGCTTCGGGCGTGATGCCGCGCCGTGCGAAGACGAAACCGAACCGCGCATTGTCACTGCACAGGCGCATGTCGAAGGGAAGCTGCATCGTGGCCCCCACGCCGACCGCCACGCCATTGCAGGCGCCGATCACCGGCTTCTTCGAATTGAACAGCCGCAGCACCAGTTGCCCGCCGCCATCGCGCACGCGATCGTCGGACAAGTCCTCTACCGGGGCATGGCGCGCGAAGACATTGCCCTTCTCACCCTCCGGGGTGAGATCGGCGCCAGCGCAAAAGGCCCGTTCGCCCGAACCGGTCACGATCACGGCGCGTACGCTGTCATCGGCATCGGTGACGTCCAGCGCATCGATGAATTCCTGCTTCATCACGCTGGTGAAGGCATTCATCTTCTCGGGCCGATCCAGCGTCACGATGGCGATTCCATCGTCGATATCGAGCGTGATCTGGGTGAAGTCGTTCATTTGGATTCCCTCTCCGGTAATCCTACAGGATGGAGCACATGGAGCACGGTCCAGGGGCAAAAGCAAAGCCCCGGATTCACAGGCCCCCTCCAGACAAACCAGATATCGAAATACCGCGCGATCCCATGACCGGAGCATAGCGCGCCATTGCCAAGTAGGAAACAAGGCAGACCGAGCGCCCGCTGCCACCACGCGTGTCGCGCCTCTGGAACGCCATCGCCACCACACCCGTTGCAAAGGCGAACTGTTTTTCAATTCAAGCAAGGTGGCCAATGGCACAGATTACAACGAACAACCCCGCGACGCGCGAAGACATCGAAACCTACGACCTGATGTCGAAGGACGAAGCTTTCTCCAAGATCGATGCCGCGCACGAGGCTTTCCTGGAATGGCGCACGCGCAGCCACGAAGATCGCGGCGAAATCCTGCGCAAGATCGCCAAGACCCTGCGCGACAACACCGACCGCATCAGCGAGCTGATGACCAAGGAAACCGGCAAGCTGCTGAAGGATGGCAAGACCGAAGTCGAAATCTGCGCGCGTATCTTCGAATACTCCGCCGATCGCGGGCCTGAGGAGCTGGCCGACGAAGAGCGTGAGCATTCGGGCGGGAAAAAGAAGGGAATCGTCACCTATTCCCCGATCGGCGTGATCTATTCGATCCAGCCGTGGAACTTCCCCCTTTACCAGCCGGTGCGCGTGCTGGCGGCCAATGCCATGGCCGGCAATGCCTGTATCCTGAAGCATGCCAGCATCTGCACCGGAAGCGGCCTGCTGCTGCGCGATCTGTGCCTCGAAGCAGGTCTGCCCAAGGGCCTGTTCGATGTTGTTCTGGTCGACCACGATACGTCCGACCAGATCATCGAACATGACAAGGTCCGAGCCGTCACCATGACGGGCAGTGACGACGCCGGGCGCCATATCGGCAGCAAGGCTGCCAAGGCGCTCAAGAAGACGGTGCTGGAGCTGGGTTCGAACGATGCCTATCTGGTGCTGGAAGACGCCGATATCGATCTGGCGGTGAAGACCTGCGTCATGGGACGCCTTTATAACAATGGCGAAACCTGCGTGTCGGCAAAACGCTTCGTGGTCACCGACGCCGTCTATGACCAATTCATCGAAGCCTTCGTCGAACGGATGAAAGGCACCAAGCTGGGCGCGCCGACCGACGAAGATACGCAGCTGGGCCCGGTATCGAGCAAGGAACAGTTCGATACGCTGGTCGAGCAGGTCCAGAAGAGCGTGGATGGCGGCTGTACGCTGCTGTGCGGCGGCGATCCGGAGGAAGATCCGAAGGGCTGGTACTATCCCGCCACGGTTCTTGCCGACTGCAAGAAGGGCACCCCCGCCTATGACGATGAACTGTTCGGGCCGGTCGCCTCGGTGATCCGAGCGAAGGACGATGAAGACGCCATGCGCATCGCCAATGACAGCCGGTATGGCCTTGGCGGCGGCATCTTCACCAAGGATCAGGACAAGGCCATCCGCCTTGCCCGCGATCACTTCGACACGGGCATGATCCGGGTGAATTCGTTTGGCGCGGCCGATCCCAACATGCCCTTCGGCGGCGTGAAGGACAGTGGTTACGGCCGCGAACATGGCGGCTTCGGGATGAAGGAATTCGTCAACGCCAAGGCCATCTTCCTTCCCTGATCCCAATCAATCTCGCTGGAGAGAAATCATGAAAATCCTCGTAGCCGGGGCAACCGGCAACACAGGCACTCGCCTGGTCAAAGAACTGGCACAGCGCGGCCACCAACCAATCGCGCTGGTCCGGGAATCATCAGATACCGCCAAGCTGCCCGACAATGCGGAGCAGCGGCTGGGCGATCTGACCGACCTGCAGGACGATGTCACCGATGGGTGCGAAGTCGTCATCTTTGCTGCCGGGTCGGGCGGTGATACCAGCGCCGAAATGACCGACAAGGTTGACCGCGACGGTGCGATCAGGCTGATCGACATTGCCGAGAAAAGCGACGTCCGCCGGTTCGTCATGCTCAGTTCGGTGGGGGCGGATGATCCCGACCCCGAAAGCGAACTGGCGCATTATTTGGAAGCCAAGCATGCGGCGGACGAGCGGCTGAAAAGCAGCAATCTCGATTATGCCATCCTGCGGCCGGTTTCGCTGACGGACGATGGCCCCACCGGTTCGGTCCGCCTTGGCGGCGATGTCGATCCCAAGGGCAAGGCAGCCCGCGGCGATGTGGCAGTCCTTCTCGCCGATGCGGCGGAGCAGGACGAATGGACCGGGGCCATCAAGCTGATGGAAACGGCTTACTGAGCCAAGCTGCCCCCAAACTAGAAAACGCCGCCCGTTCGCACTTGAACGGGCGGCGTTTTTCTTTCTCCGGTACGCTGACTTAGCGCGGCGGCATCCGGATCGCACCATCGAGGCGGACATCCTCGCCGTTGAAATAGCCGCATTCGATCATGGTCATGGCAAGCTTGGCATATTCTTCCGGATTGCCGAGGCGTTTCGGGAACGGCACGCTGGCATTCAGCGCTTCGATCGCCTTTTCGGGCAGGCCCATCAGCAGCGGAGTTTGGAAGATGCCGGGCAGGATCGTGTTCACACGAATGCCTTCATTCATGAGATCGCGTGCAATCGGCAAGGTCATGCCGACAACCCCGCCCTTCGAAGCCGAATAGGCTGCCTGGCCGATCTGGCCATCTTCCGCGGCGACCGAAGCCGTGTTGACGATCGCGCCGCGATTGCCGTCATCGGTGATGGGATCGAGCGTCATCATGCCCGCAGCCGACTTGGCGATGCAGCGGAAGGTACCGATAAGGTTTACCTGCACCACGAATTCGAAGGCGCTGATCGGGAAATGCTTGATGCTGCCGTCTTCCTTGGAGCGGCTGGCAGTCTTGATCGCATTGCCGATACCGGCGCAGTTGACCAGGATACGTTCCTGCCCGTGCGCTTCGCGGGCCTTGGCGAAGCCGGCATCGACCTCTTCCTCGCTGGTGACGTTGACCTTGCAGAAGACGCCGCCGAGTTCTTCGGCCATGGCGTTGCCCTTGTCTTCGTTCATGTCGAAGATGGCGACCTTGGCACCCTTGGCCGCGATGGCTCGCGCGGTTGCCGCGCCGAGGCCCGATGCGCCGCCGGTGACGATGGCGGGTGTGTTGCTGCTTACTTCCATTACTCTCTCCTGGATCGAAAACTGGTATCTGTGCCCCGGTCGGTCGCGTGCCGGGGGCGAAAGGTCAATGCGCCTGTATTTGCAGAACGGCCGCGCGGGTGAAATTCAGCACCGCCGGACCCCTGCCCACTCGCGCTTGACCGGCGCTGATCACAAGGCTTCGACGATGGTGACATTGGCGACACCGCCGCCTTCGCACATCGTCTGCAGGCCGTATTTCTTGCCGCGGGCCTTCAGGGCATGAACCAGCGTGGCCATCAGCTTGGTCCCCGATGCGCCGAGCGGATGGCCCAGCGCAATCGCGCCGCCATTGACGTTGAGCTTGTCCGGATCCGCGCCCGTGTGCTTGAGCCAGGCTAGCGGGACCGGCGCAAAGGCTTCGTTCACTTCGAACAGATCGATATCGGAAATTTTCATGCCGGCCCGTTCAAGCGCGCGATCGGTCGCGAAAAGCGGCTCTTCCAGCATGATGACCGGATCGCCTGCAGTGACCGTCAGATTGTGGATGCGCGCGATGGGGGTGAGGCCATATTCCTTCAGCGCCCGTTCGCTGACCACGAGAACCGCGCTCGATCCGTCGCAGATCTGGCTGCTCGAGGCGGCGGTGATCGTGCCATCGGGGCTCAGCAGTTTGACGCCGGAAATGCTTTCCATCGTCGCATCGAACCGGATGCCTTCATCCACCGTATGCATTTCGGTGCCTTCGGGGGTGTCGATCTCGACCGGCACGATCTCGGCCTCGAACGCGCCGGACTTTGTGGCTTCGGCAGCCTTTCGGTGGCTGTCCAGCGCGAAACGGTCGAGGTCATCCTTGGTAAAGCCGTGCTTCTTCACGATCATTTCCGCGCCCGTGAACTGGGACCACTGGATGCCGGGATATTTCTCTTCCAGCCCGGGCGATTTGTAGTGCCCCAACCCCTCTTTCATATGCAGCATAGCAGTCGATCCCATAGGAACGCGGCTCATGCTTTCCACGCCGCTGGCGATCACGACATCCTGCGTGCCGCTCATCACCGCCTGCGCGGCGAACTGGATGGCCTGCTGCGATGATCCGCACTGCCGGTCGATGGTGACGGCGGGCACGCCCTCGCCCAGATACTTCGCCGCGAGGACGGCATTACGCCCCACCTGCATCGCCTGTTCGCCGCCTTGGCTGACACAGCCCATCACGACATCGTCGACCACCTTCGCCTCGAGCCCCGACCGCTGCATCACCGCATCGAGCGAACGCGCCGCAAGGTCCACGGGATGCACGCCCGCAAGCCGCCCTCCCCGGCGCCCGCCCGCAGTCCGCACGGCTTCGACGATATAGGCTTCAGGCATGTGTCTCTCCAAAGATACGTTTCTATTTGAGACTTGGTTATGACCCCATGGCTGGAGAATCAAGGATTACGCGAAATCCCCTATATGAAAGTATTCTAATATTTATTGTATAAGTGATCAGGGTCCGAGTATCGGTTAACTCCATTGAACCCGAAGATTCCCGCACGGGATTTAGTGTCATATACACCGGTCTCAGATGTAACCGAATTACAACACAAGTAACATAAGCGTATAAACGTTGCGCATTCCCTTGCTTAATGGTTGCCGTGGTCATTAAGCATGCGCCCATTCCATCGTCCCCACCCATGGCGAAAACACGCATTGCGTGGGGAATTTTGGAGGGAATTGCCTGAACGACGTTGGATCGTTCAGGCGTTTAATAGAGGGAAAAACGCAATAATGACGAACATGAGCTTATATAAGCGACTGCTCGCTTCCAGCTCTGCGCTCAAAGCGCTGGCTATTGTGGGGGGAACCGCAGCCGCCGCTGGCTTGGCCGCTCCGGTTGCCGCTCAAGACTACACCGCAGGTGCAGTCAGCGGTACTGTAACCGATGAAAGCGGGAGCCCAGTTTCGGGAGCGACCGTAACCATCACTTCGAACGCGCAGGGCTTCACGCGCACCGCGACGACGGGCTCGAACGGCTCGTTCCGTTTCAACAGCTTGCCGACCGGCTCTTATAACGTGGCCGTAACCGGCGCTGGCGTCGCGGATTATCGCGCAGATGACGTCACCGTGCTTGCAGGTCAGGCGGTTTCGCTCGACATCGCTGCTTCGACCACTGATGTCATCGTCGTCACGGGCGCCACCATCGTCCGCGATTTCGAAGGCAACACCCAGGGTCTTACCGTCGACGTTGAAGAACTGACGAAGAACGTCCCGGTCGCGCGCGACTTGACCTCGGTCATCCTGCTCGCCCCGAGCACCAGCCAGGGCGACAGCGCGTTCGGCAACCTTGCCTCGATCAGCGGCGCTTCGGTGGCCGAAAACGCATATTACGTGAACGGTCTCAACGTCACCAACTTCGACAACTATCTCGGCGGCGCCGACGTACCGTTCGACTTCTACAAGACTGTAGAAGTGAAGTCGGGCGGCTATCCGGCCGAGTTCGGTCGTGCCACCGGTGGTATCATCAACACGACGACGAAATCGGGTACGAACGATTTCTTCGCAGCGATGCACCTCAACTGGTCGCCGGACTTCCTGCGTTCCAAGCAGGACGATCTCGTAACCTGTCAGCGCGTCGATGCCTCCGACCCCACTTCCGAAGAAGTCTGCTTCAACGATACCGCTCGCCGGTTCGACGAAGTCGACAATCTCTCGGCAGTCCTGGAAGCTGGTGGTGCGATCATCCCCGACCGCCTGTTCGCCTACGGCCTGGTCGAAATGCGGCGTGATACCAGCCGTGTGGTCGACGCTACCGGTGAAACCGCGTTCGACCGCATCAGCACCGATCCGTTCTGGGGTGCGAAGGTCGACTTCTATCCGGTCGACAGCCAGCATCTCGAATTCACGATCTTCGATACGTCGCGCACAACACGCCGTTCCGATGTCGGTTTCGTAGTCCAAGAAAATGGTCAACCCGCTGTCGGCCTTGCCAATTCGGTCACCGATATCAATGCCGGCGGCCTGAACTATGTCGGTCGTTATACCGGGACTTTCACGGACTGGTTCACTCTTTCAGCCGCTTACGGTAAGTACGAAGAAAGCTTCGATAACGTCGGTGTTGCAGGCGCAGCGGGTGCGCCTTATTACCGCAATCAGTCGGGCGGTGAATACTTCGGCGCCAACAACCTTGCATTCTACAACGGTCAGCGGACTCTTAGTCAAACTTTTCCGCATACAAACGAACGTGAATTTTATCGCGTAGACGCGGATTTCTTTGTCTCGCTGCTAGGCCAGCACCACATCCGGATCGGCTACGACCAAGAAGACAACAACCTCACAAAGTCATCGGTTCGTACAGGTGCCGATGCTCTGCTGAACGCCGGTATTCTTTCGCAAGAAGCCTATGATGCGGGCGCTGGTGGTGCCGGTGCGGCGCTGCTTTTGCGTGCTCCGGCTGTCGATGGCGGCCCCCCAGTAGTCGAAGTTAACTACTTCAATTCAGGCGGTTCATTCGATGCGACCAATCGTGCGTTCTACATTCAGGATCAGTGGGACATCACCGACGCCCTGACCTTGAATATCGGCGTGCGCCGTGACGACTTCAAGGTGATGCGTCCCGATGGCCAGCAGATCGTGAATCTCGACGAAAACTATCAGCCGCGTATTGGTTTCACTTATGACGTGAGCCGTGACGGACGCGTGTTCGGTTCTTATGGCACCTATAACCTGCCGTTCGCCAGCAACACTGCGTTCCGCACCACGGGGGCCGAATTCTACATTCGTGAACGCTACGAAGTTGACGGACTGGACACCAATGGCCTGCCGATCCTCGGAGATCAGGTGACGAACAATCCCAGCTATCAGGCAAGCTGCCCGATCAGCCTGACGCCTGACTCATCTGGCCAGTTCTGTAACGTTACCGGTGACGGTTCCATCGCTTCGGCGGACAATCTGATTTCGCAGAATCTCAAGGCTACCAAACAGGAAGAGTGGATCATTGGGTATGAGCACCTCGTCGGGGAAATTCGCCTCGGCCTGAGCTACACCCGCCGTCGTCTGCTGGCCAATGCCGAAGACGTCGCGATCGATGCTGCTGTCCTCGCATATTGCGACGAACAGGGTATTGCTGGTTGTTCTTCGACCTTTACGGGCTTCCATCAGTACGTCATCCTGAACCCGGGTGAAGATGCCATCGTGTCCTTGGACGCAGCCGGCAATCCGGACCTGGACGGTCAGGTCGTTACGCTTACCGCAGAAGATCTTGGCTATCCCAAGGCCGAGCGTAAATTCGACGCCGTCGAATTCAAGTTCGATCGCCCCTGGGACGGCAACTACTCCTTCGGTGGTAGCTACACCTGGTCGAAAACCCGCGGTAACTCGGAAGGTTTCGTTCAGTCCGATTTCGGTCAGGACGATGCCGGCCTGACGCAGGACTTCGACCAGCCGGGCTTCACGGACAATGCATTTGGCCGTCTCCCGAACGACCGCCGTCATCGCATCAAGCTTCGCGGTGCGGTAGCATTCGATGATCGTTTCACCATGGGTGCGAACGTGATCGTTGAATCGCCTCGTCCGCTGAGCTGCTTCGGTTTCGACCCGCGTGGAAACTTCAACACGCCGGACGAACCGTACACCGCATTCGGTAACGCCTATGGTGCGGCGTCGCGCTTCTGCGGTGGTGAACCGTCGGTCCGTGGTACGGCTCAGGAAACCGATTGGCTGGCAACCTTCAACATCAAGGGTGCCTACAACATCGAGCTGAATTCCGGTCAGACCGTCACCCTCCGGGCCGACGTGTTCAACCTGTTCAACTCGCAAGCGGTTACCGAGCGTAACGAAATCGGCGAACTCGATGCGCCGATCACCGATGCGAATGATGTGGTTACGGGTTACTTCACCAACCCCAACTACGGGATTGCTACCCGCACACAGTCGCCACGCTCAGTGCGCCTCGGCGTCGACATCACTTTCTAAGAGTTGTCGATCTCTGAAAAATGGAAAGGCGGGCTTCGGCCCGCCTTTTCTTTTGCCTGGTGAAGCTCGAAGGACGGCGATCGCACCAACGCAAGAATGCACGAAATCCCAGTTTTGGTTTCGACCAACTACTTCAAGTGAAGTAAGCCTCTCGAAAAGGTGCGAGCTGATCGCTAAAGCGCGCAGCTTTTCCGATCGCCTCCGACGAGATCGGTGCACGGACCTGTTTCACACTAGCAGTACGGATTTTCCGCTTGCTCATGTGGAATTCACGCGTTTGCGGTTCATCCTGCAGACCGAAATGGTTCACTATCGCGGCGATCCTCTCTTCGGGAACACGAACCAGATCCTCATAAGTAACGGTCAAAATCCGGTCCGGAAAAACGTGTGTCCAATGATCGTGAAGCGCGTCTTCTATTTTCATGTGGCGGGCGATATCTTCCATGGACCAACTCCACGGGACAGAAGACGTGAAGAAAGCGCGATACGATGATAATGCGACGTCTTCCGGATTACGGCGCAGCCATACTACCCTTGCTTCAGGCATCGAATGTAGCGCCAGGCCCATCACCATCGATTGATTGAGCGTCTTGTCGACTACGAGACCGGGCTGACGGAACCGCATATCGAGCATCCGGTGATAATCGGCAGCGAGCGCGCCGAAAGGATCGGGTCCCGTGGTCTGTGTCTGATATTGCAAAGCCCCATCGAATGTCCGGTCAAATGTAGGAATGGTGGCCGGGTGAAAGAGGTTTATCTCGGCACCGTCGCCGACCTCACTATGGCTTGCCAAGATGGATTCTACCAAGGTCGTACCCGAGCGCGGAAGCCCGTGAACGAAGAGCGCGCGCTGACCCTTGAATTGGGACGGCTTCAAAGCTTCCAGGCTCTTCTTGGAAAAGCCCTCCGTGAGGCGCCGAGCTTGTTCGGCTTCCAGCTGGTAATCGTAAGGCTCCGCCTGCCTTCTTATTCGCGCACCCCGATCGTAGTAGACGAAGGCCTGCTCGATATCGTCCATGTCTACCAGCGCCTTGCCCATGGCGTAATGATATCGCGACTGGGTCAGTGGGTCGTAAGAACCAATGTGATCTTCGACCGAGGCCAAAGCTTCGAAATCGGGATCTCCAGCTGCGAATGTCTTGGCCATCGCCAAGCCGAACCATGCCTGTGGTTCGCTTGGCTCAATCTTCAAAGCGTCGCGTAAAAGCGCTTCTGCCTTCTCGAAATCGCCTTCCTCGCTGGCGATTGTGCTGCGAAAGTGGAGGCTTGCAGGGTGATTTTTTGCATTCGCGGGGAGACGATCAAGGTAGCCCAGAGCCTCTTCGGATCTCCCCATCTGGGCCAGAAGCCCGCAGTGCTTCAAAAGACCACCCAAGGTGATCGGTTCGGACAGAGCGACACGGCGTGAGGCATCGATCGCCAAGTCGAGTTCGCCGATCTTTTCCGCAAGTTTGGCGATATTGCCCCAGCGTCCGGTGCCGCCGGGCCCGGAGTTCAACTCCTGCTGCAACAGATCAGCGGCGTGAGAGCGCTCTCCTCTTTCCAGCGCGAATAAAGCGTCGAAGATCAATGACCGATTGGATACCATTCATTCAAGTTAGCTTGCAGAAATATCCTGTCCATGGTGGCCGAAGGTTGAGTGTCGATTCGATTTGCTGGCTCGGCTATTAATCCACGGCTGCGACACGCGTAGGATAAGAAGTGAAGCCAATATTGGGCACCTCGCGGCATGACCCGTCTCGTTAAACAATCGGGCCTCGCAAAGATTTGATTTTCGAGCAGTGCGTATCGCATCGGGCGCCGACCTTCCCATGCGCTCCCCACTCAGCAATGTTGCAACCTTGTCACACCAGCAGGCATATTGGCCGCAAATGCTGCAAGTGCGTTGCTCAAAGCACAAGGATAGCGCAACTTCCGTCCACCTGAGTGATGTGGAGCGATGCAATTGGCAAGTTGTTGCTTGAATCCGGTCGTCCACAGTCTGCGCAACCAGTTGTTTGGGGAAACAATCAATGAAATTTAACTTCGCAAATTTGAGCGGCCGTGCGGCGCTTTATGCCAGCGCCGGACTTACGGCTATGGCGCTTTCGGCTCCGGCCATGGCGCAAGTCGCCACTGAAGATGAAGAGAGCGTTGATTCGCCTGCAGCGCCCGAGGCCATCGTTGTCACCGGGTCGCGCATCACCAACCCGAACCTCGAGCTGGCTAGCCCCGTAAGCGTAGTTACCAGCGAAGACCTCGAATTGGCGCAGACCAACGTCGCGGAAGAATTCCTGCGCGAACTTCCCTCGGCGGTTCCCAGCATCGGTTCCGCGGTTAACAACGGCAATGGCGGCGCAAGCTTCGTCAACCTACGTGGCATCGGGTCCAACCGTAACCTCGTCCTGCTAGACGGTCGTCGCTTCACCCCTGCCGACACCACTGGTCGCGTTGACCTCAACAACATTCCATTGGCGGTCATCGAGCGCACCGAAATTCTGACGGGCGGCGCTACCACCACCTATGGCGCGGACGCCATCGGCGGCGTCGTCAACTTCATCACGAAACGTGATTTCGAAGGTGTTGAAGCAACCGTTTCGGAACAGCTTACCGAAGAAGGCGACGGAGCGGTATTCCGCGCCGATGTCACGATCGGCGCAAACTTCGACGACGGCCGCGGCAACGCTGTCCTGAGCATCGGCTATCAAAACCAAGATCCGGTCTATCAGGGCGACCGCGACTTCTCGATCTTTAACGTCGGCTCATTCAACGGCCAAGGCGGTGGCTCGTCCAACGCGGTTCCAGCTGTTATTGTCGCTGGCGATGGACCCGATGCCGATACCGTTGGTTTTTCAGGACAGATCAGCGATGATGGATTGACCCTTGGCGAGTTTGATCGTCCCTTTAATTTCAATCCGTTCAATATTTTCCTGACACCCTTCGAGCGGTTCAACATCTACGGTTCGGGCCGGTACGAGATGTCGGATGCCGTTGAAGTGTTCACGCAGGCGTCTTTCTCGAAGAACACTGTATCGACGATCATCGCTCCGGGCGGTTCGTTCTTCAACACATACACCTTTAATTTGAACAACCCGTTCATTCCGGATGCCATTGCCCAGCAATTCGGTGACAACCTTGGCTTGACCGCGGCAGAATATGCAGCTGCGCGCAATACGCAATTTGGTCCCACCTTGGCCGATGGAACTGCCAACCCCGATTACATAGAGTTCGACGCGCAAGTCCGCCGCCGCACACCGGAAGCTGGAGCGCGTACCTCGGACTTCACTACCACCTTGTTCAATCTCGTCGGCGGCCTTCGCGGCGACATCACCCCGAACGTTCAGTGGGAAGTTTCGGGTACCTATGGTGAGAGCGAGCAAATACAGCGTCAGGGCGGTTTCGCTCGTTTTGACCGGCTGCAGCAATCGGTTCTTGCAATCCCAGATGGCGCTGGCGGCGTGCAGTGTATCGATACAGATGGCGGTTGTGCGCCTATCAATCTGTTCGGAACCTTGGGTAACCTTGGTTCGCAAGAAGCCATTGATTATGTCTTCAATCTTACCCAGCAGGTCATCACTAAGGCTTCGCTGCAGCAGGTTCAGGGCCTTCTCACTGGCGACTTCGGTTTCGGAATCTCCGACACTCCGGTGGCATTCGCCGCAGGTGCTGAATATCGCAAATACACTGCATCGCAAATCTCGGACGAAGCTTCGCAAACTCCGGGCGCAGTTGTTGGTGGTGGCGGCGCTGCTCCCAACATCGATGGCGAATACGATGTGAAAGACGTCTTCGGCGAATTGGTGATCCCGGTCATCGAAGACTCCTTCATTCGTGAACTGACTGTAGAGCTCGGTGCACGTTATTCGGATTACTCGACTGCCGGTGGCGAATTCACCTGGAAGGCCGGCGGTACTATGTCGCCGACTGACTGGATCACCTATCGTGGTAACTACCAGCGCTCGTCGCGCACGCCGAATATCGGCGAGCTATTCTCGCCGGTGACGACGTTCCTGACGAACCTCGCGGTGGATCCTTGCGCTGGCAGCAATCCGGTCGGTAATGCCAACCTTACGGCCGCCTGTGTTTCACAGATTGTCGCAAACGGCGCCACGCAGGCACAAGCTGAAGGGTTGATCGGCAACATCTTGCAGCCAGCTGCTGGACAGATCAACGCCACCGGCGGTGGGAACCCGGATCTCGGTGTCGAAACTGCGACTACCTGGACGGTCGGTGCGGTCATCGAACCGCTCTATAATCTGTCCCTGACTGTCGACTATTGGAACATCAAGATCGAGGATGCTATCACATCGCCTACAGTCGATGACCTCGTGGGTGGTTGCTATAACAACCCCGGAGCCAGCAACCCGATCTGCGGTCAGATCCTGCGAAGCGCCACGACGGGCGGGCTGGACGGATCTCCAGACGAAGTGCCTGGTCTTCTGCTTGGTTCTTCGAACCTTGGTACAATCAAGACCGACGGCATCGATGTCAGCTTGCGCTATCGCACGAGCCTGACCGACACCATCGGCCTGCGCTTCTCGACAGATGGTACATGGGTAAACCGGAACAAATTCCAGGCGACACCCACATCCGTTGATCGCGAATGCGTGAGCTATTATTCGGTCAACTGCGGTTCGATCCAACCGGAGTTCGTGTTCAACACGCGCGCTACGGTGTCGTTCTTCGATCAGGTCGATGTTTCAGTTCTCTGGCGCTATCTCAGCTCGACTGAATTTGAACCGCTTCAGCGTGAACAGTCCGGCGACGCATTCGTAGGAACTCTCGATGAATCGACTGGACCGCTTGCTGGTCGCGATGTGGACTTCAACAATATCGATGCCGAAAACTATTTTGATCTGAGCACGCGCTGGATGGCGACCGATAACTTTGAGTTCGTCTTCACCGTGCAAAATCTGCTCAACAATAAACCGACCGTTGTCGGTTCGGACATCGGCTCGACCGCGTACAACTCGGGTAATATCTACCCCTCTACTTATGACGCGCTGGGCCGCCGCTATGCAGTAGCTGCGAAGTTCCGCTTCTAATTCAGTCGTCGTAACAAATTGAAAGGGGCGGCTCTTGAAGCCGCCCCTTTTTTGTTTCTCAATTACATGTTAGAAGAACTCTAGTTCTTGGAGGAATCTTGATGTTAAAACAGGTTCAACTTGCAGCTATGGCTGTGGCACTTGTGCTGCCGGGTAGTGTCGCATTCGCTCAGGAATCCACTGCAGAAGAAAAAGAACAGCCAGAGAAGATCACTGATCGTGATCATCCTGACTTCGTTCGATGCCGCACGGAACGGGTAGTCGGCTCGCTCGCGAAGAAGCGCAAAGTGTGTCTTACAAATCGCGAATGGGAAGAGTTCGCTCGCCGAGGCAATGACGTAGCCAGACAAACGGTCGCACAAAACGCTGCTGGAATGACGACAGATTAAGCGAAGTCTCTCAACAGGTGTGTGAGACCAAATCCAGGTTGGTTTCGGGATTTACATTGAGGTCGATCCCCTTCGCCAACTGACGGATCCACTCCGCGACCATATCTATTTCTTCCCGATTGTACTCTCGAGTATGATCAAGTCGGGCTTGCCTGTCATCCGCAGAGTAAGCAGCGCCATCCTTTGAATTACGCGTAAAAACCGGTCCTTCCGCTATTGCCCGTGCTTCAGAATATCCCAGTGGTATTTCTAGGTGTCTATAGAAAGCCTTCGTCGTGCGGAGCGGGTCCCTCAACAGCGTAGCGCTGTCGCAGAAGGCCACCCGATTGGCGCCTAACTTTTTTTGCATCCGAGTGAAAATGGCCAAATGGGACAACCAACTTAAACCGGCAATCTGCAAGTCGGTCAGTTCCAATAGTTCTTCTGTAGTGAACTTATGGCTGAGGGCGTGATCTTTTGCCTGCCCGATCAATGATGTGCGTGCCCACTGGCGCCCCCACAACCCCTTGACCGCAATCGAGGAAAGGAATTCTTCGATTGGCGCGTACAGGAGCAACGCTCTCGCGTTCGGCCGCATAGCGAGGATGGCGGGCCCGATGACGTTGGCGATGCTAGAAGGCTTGATTACCACATGCTGATCGTGCCCCAACGGCCGTGACAGGAGTGATAAGGAAAGATCGAGTACCGCCGCCAGACTTTGAGTTTCTGCCCCGCGCCGTCTCCAGCCTACGATATCGTTAAGCAATACAGGCTCTTTAAAGCCCATTGCCACGCCCTCGAGGTCGAACATGCGAGCGGCAAGAGTGGAGCAGCAATACGCAGAATGGAAAATAAAGTGAACTGGCGCCTGCGGCACAAGCGATTTGTCGATTCGATCGCGGGGTACGGCTATGAAGTTCTGAGTGCCTCCGAGATGTTCATCAGTGAGGAAGCTAGCTGACCGGTGATCCTCTCTAGAGACCCGAACAAAACGAAAGCTATCATCTGTTTCGTCGTAGCGATGCGGAAGCCAATCCGGATCAGCGATGATCGACAAACTGTCACTCATTACGATGTCAGTCACCGGATCCGCGTCACGCCCTTGAAACCCGTCTTACCAGGAATGCGAATGCGAAAACCGCCGGTTCCACTTTCACTTATCGTTACTGTAAGCCCAGGCTTAAAGCTGGCCCTTAAACCCCCGGTAGATGTCAATCTCCATAATTGACCATTCTCAAGTTCGATTACAGTCGTTCGGGTACGTAAATCTTCGTCGACCCTAGCTATCGTGGCATCGAGTTCGACCATTTCGGTACCTTGCCCGTCGATCGGGAGACCGAAACGTTTACGCTTGTATGCATCGCGTTTTGTTACAAGCGACTCGTCAACTCCGTAAAGCGCGTCGAGAGCAACATCATAACAATCAAGACGCTCGGCACTGCTGTCGATTTCGCGGCATGCTTGTAACGATCTATGGGTGGGAGGGGCATCCTGCGCTGACGCTGAGGAGGAAACCGGACCGCTGAAAAGCAGAGCAATAGGCAACAGTCGATACATGGGCGATCCCGTCAAAATTAAAGCAAAGCCTACCAGATAGAACAAATTCTTCCAAGATTTTCGCTCATTAAGTTCATCCCTAGCGCCCGCGCTGAGCATGAGTTCTCGGCGAAACGGATTGATGCGCTGCGTATCGATGTTCCCGATAATGCGCCCCCCTCACATTATCGCACATTTCTAATGTGGCAACCTTGTCACACTAATTTAAATATTAGTCATATATAATACACGGGCATTGCCCAAGCCTGCCGTATCCCGCAGATTTCCCCAATCAGGCCGTGCTGGAGAGAACGGCTTCTGCATGAGTATCCGCTCCAGAAGCTCGCATCATGGTCTGTGTGATTAATTGGTTGGGGATACATTCCATGAAATTGAATTTTGCAGATTTCAGCAGTCGTGCTGCGCTCTATGCGGGCGCCGGATTGGCTGCTGTGGCGCTTTCGAGCCCTGCTCTGGCGCAGGATAATAGCCAGGAAGCCGCCCCTGAACAGGTCGACGTGACTGACGCGGTTGCACCTGATGCAACTTCGAACACCCAAGGTGCCATCGTCGTCACCGGTTCGCGTATCCGTCGCCCGGAAATCGTCGGCACCGAGCCCACCAGCTCGATTAGCGCCCAATACTACGATGACCGGAATATTACCAATGCGGCCGACGCGCTGAACGAACTCCCGCAGTTCCGCAGCAGCGTCAGTCAGCGTGGCGACCAGGCTGGTTATGGTGCTGGCGTCAACTTCGTCAACACGTTCGGGTTGGGTTCAAACCGTACGCTGAGCCTCGTCAACGGTCGCCGCGTCGTTTCTTCCAACCTTCCTTCGCTGTTCTCGTCCGGCGCACCAGGCGTTCAGGTCGATCTCAACGTCATCCCGACCAACCTTATCGAGCGGATCGACAATGTATTCGTTGGCGGTGCGCCAATCTACGGTTCGGATGCCATAGCCGGAACCGTCAACATCATCTTGAAGGATGATTACGAAGGATTCGAAGTTGACGCGACTTCCGGAATTTCGGATCGCGGCGATGCGTTCAACTACAATGTTTCGGGACTGTTCGGCTCTAACTTTGCCGATAACCGCGGCAACGTCACTCTTTCGATGGCGTATGATAAAGCGAACGGTGTTCGCGGCTCAGATCGTCAACACATCCGCGAAAACCTCGGCTTCCTGAATAACAACTGCGCCCCGGGCACCGACCAGCCTGCGGATGACGGCCGCGTCAATCCGAACATCGGCTGCAATACCGGCCCGGACGACGGCGTCCCGGCACGTGTCGTATTTCCGAACGTGCTGTCGCCTTACCTTTCCACCGGCGGTGTGATCACAGACGCGGGCTTCGGTCTGGCCTTCGCTCCCGACGGAACCATTATCGACAACATTTTTCCGGGCACGAACCTCACCGGCTTTTTCGGAACGGGGCTGAGCCCGACGGCCTACAACACTGCCGATCAGTTCAGTGTCACCTCGACGCTTGAGCGTTTCACCACCAATGCATTTCTCAGCTACGAGATCATGCCGAGCGTGGAAGCGTTTGCAGAAGGCCTGTACTACAACAGCCGTGCGATCGAAGAAGGCAACAACCCTTCGTTTAACACCTTCGTATTCGACCCGGGTGTGTCGGGCGGCCTGACCTATGATGTCGCGACCAACCCGTTTCTGACGGATCAGGCTCGCGCCACTCTGACGGGCCTTGGGCTCACCACCTTCAACGTTTCGCGTTCCAACGAAGACCTCTTCGATAACGGCACGGTAACCGAGAGCGAGCTCAAGCGCGGCGTAGTCGGCCTGCGTGGTGAATTCGGCGGTCTGTTCGACAATCGCTGGAACTACGAAGTCAGCTTCAATTACGGCACAAACGAAATTGAAAACTTCGGTCAGGAGATCAACCAGCAGCGGTTCATCAATGCGGTAAGCTACGTTGCCGGCCCCAATGGCCCGGTCTGCACGACCACGCCTCCTGTACCGGTCGCTCCCGATCAGCCGGTTCAGCCGATCGCCGATCCTGCCTGCGTTCCGCTCAATCTTCTTGGTGTCGGCGTAGCCAGCCAGGAAGCGCTGAACTATATCCGTGAAGACATCAACGATGTCGCCAACATCACTCAAAAGGTGTTCAACGCCAACTTCGGCGGTGATCTTTTCGACCTGTGGGCCGGTCCGATCGGTTTCAACGTAGGTTACGAACATCGTGAGGAAGAAGCATCCTTCACGCCCTCGAGCTTCACTCAGTTCGGTGAAGGTCGGGGATCTGCTGTAACTCCGACTTCGGGCAAGTACAACGTCGACGAGGTCTTCGGCGAAGTGCTGGTACCACTGGCATCGCCTGAGAACGATATTCCGTTTCTCAACAGTGCGGAAGTGTTCGGCCGGGTCCGGTATGTCGATAATACCGTAAATGGTGGCTTCACTTCCTTCGCAGTTGGCGGTCGTATTGCTCCCATCGAGGACATCCAGTTCCGCGGGAACTTCACACGCTCATTCCGCGCTCCTGCGATTACCGAACTGTTCCTCCCGCAGAGCCCTACCTTCGTTCGTCCGCCCGACCGTTGTACTGCGCAGGCGATCGATGCCGGTCCGGTTCCGGAAACACGCACACGCAACTGCTTGGCGTTCTTGGCAGCGACCAATAACGATCCGGCCACCTATAACTTGCTTGCAGCGCAGGCATCGGTTGCCGGTCTGTCGGGAGGCAATCCGAATCTCGAAAATGAGAAGGCTGACAGCTTCACCTTCGGTGTGATCGTGCGTCCGCGTTTCGTGAATGGTCTAACCATCACTGCTGACTACATCGACATCGAACTTGAAGGTCCGATCGCCAGCTTGACTGCGGCGGAGCTTGCCTCGGGTTGCTTTGACAACGAGAACTTCAACGCAGCAGACCCGGTCAATGGCAACTCCTTCTGCCAGGCACTTGGTTTTGGTGTGGATGGACAGATCCCCAACCTGCCCACGGATCCGGCTGTAAGGACCGGCTTCGTCAACGGTCAGAGGATCCTGTTCGAGGGCATCACCGGAGCGCTGGATTATCGCACTTCGCTCGACGGACTCGGTATTCCGTTGACCCTGCGCACAGGAGGTGATCTCCTTTATGTGAAGCGTCGCATCGAAGACATCACCGGGGTGGCTCCGCAGCGTTCGGACGGTACTCTCGGCGATCCGGAATTCTCCGGCCAGGCCCGCCTGGTGTTCGCCGGCGAAAACTTCGGTGTCGGGACTTACGTGAACTACACTGGCGAGCAACTGTTCTCGCGCTTCGATCGTGGCGGCAGCCCGAACGATACGCGTGAACTCGACGAGCTTGACGATTACGTGACGGTCAACATGAACGTGTATTTCGATACGGAAAGCGATTTCCGCTTCAACTTCGCGGTTACCAACCTGTTTGATCGTATCGGTCAGGACTATTTCGGATACATCTATCCGGGCTCGGAAAACGACGACATCGGTCGCCGCTATGCGATCAGTGTGAGCAAGCGTTTCTAAACACACTACTCCGACCAACTGAAAGGGCCCCGAGATTTCGGGGCCCTTTTTTTGAACGCAGTGAGTTACTTATCACGGGAAAGGGACCTCCCGCTACGCTACGCTACTTTCATCCTAGGAAGTGATCATGAAATCCTTTTTGGATCCATAATCAATTCATCAAATCAAGCTATTACCGTGTCTCCTGACCTACATCCACGCGCTAACCCCACAGCGAAGGAGCGCGATATTTTCGCAATTTAGGATACTCTAATTCTAAAGTTCCGACGGCGAGAATTTATTTCCATGCGATCGAATTGGCTTCAATACGTTTGCTACAGTTTTTCGGATGCAAGCCCTTCATAACACCTTGTTTACCAGATTGTTTTTCGGATCATTCATCCCTGCTCATGGTTCGGGCTTGCCAACGCATGCGTTGCAGGAGCACCACACAGCATTTATTGTTGCTTTTTTTTGAAGCAATCTGTTTGCTGAACGCAATTTAGAAGCGCATTCACCTTCTATCGGGTCCCACGCGGATGGTTTCGTTATGGCTCTCATCCCACTTGATGTGCCGGAGACCGATTTTATTACATAACACTTGGGAATGTAACGAATGCGAACTTTTAAAACAAAACTGAGCGGTCGCGCTGCTCTTTATGCTGGAGCCGGTATCGCGGCAGTAGCACTTGGCACTCCAGCGATGGCGCAGGAAGTGACAACCGAGCAAATCGGCAATGGCGCTCCTGCGGAAGCGACTGCTAGCGGGCAGGACACCATCGTCGTCACTGGTTCGCGTATCCGTCGGGCAAACCGTGACACCATGGAACCGTCGATTGTGGTCGGTTCCGATCAGATCGAGGAACGCGGCCTGACCAATGTTGGCGAGGTCCTTAACGATCAGCCCGCATTTGGACCTCCCGCCAGCAGCCCGGTAGGTGGCCAGGGTGGCAGTTTTGGTTCTGGTCAGAGCTTCATCAATTTCTTCGGACTCGGTTCGCAGCGTACCCTCACGCTAGTTAATGGCCGACGCTACGTTAGTTCAAACACCGCTTCGATCTTTGGCCCGACCGCCGCGGGATCGCAGGTTGATCTCAACACCATTCCGACGCTGATGGTCGATCGCCTCGAAACGATCGCTGTAGGGGGCGCACCGATTTACGGGTCTGATGCCATCGCCGGAACGGTCAACATCATTCTCAAGGACCGTTTTGACGGCATTCGCCTCGACGCGCAGATGGGAATCGCCGAAGAAGGCGACGCTCGGGAATACCGCGTTGGCGGAATTGCTGGCACGAGCTTCGCAGATGGACGTGGTAACGTCGTCGCCGCTGTGGAATACAATAAGACTGACGGTCTGCTCTACACCGATCGCGAACGCACGGCCCGTGGCTTGTACTATGCCGCCCCGAACGACCCGAACTCCCCCTTCGACAACGTTCTCATAGAAAATCGTCGCCTGCCAATCTTGAGCCAGTTCGGTGCGCCGACGACAGCGGACATTTTCCCTGGCGAAGGATTCGATATCACCGATGGCAGCGGTAACACGCTTGTCTTTGACGCGAATGGGAACCTCGTACCGCTCGACTTCGGTGTTCGCTACGGTACTGTAAGTTCGTCGGGCGGCAATGGCTTCAGCCTCCTTCCGGTATCGAACCTGCTTTCACCCGTCGAACGCTACCTTGGCGCCCTGTCGGCAAGCTATGACGTTTCCGACAGCATCACCGCGTTCGTCGATGCACAGTATGCAAATTCCAAGGGCACCGAACTCCGTGCACAACCGGTTTACAATACCGCGTTGTTCGACGATGCGGGTACGCCGGATGGGAATCTCATTGTATCGCTCGACAACCCGTTCCTTTCCGATGAAGCGCGTGCCACGATCGGCGCCCAGCTTCCCGCCGGCCAAGACTTTTTCTATCTCGGTCGTGCCAATACCGACCTAATTTCCGGAGAAGGGTCTTCGGAAGTCGAAGTGTATCGCGTCGCAGGAGGCCTGCGCGGCGATCTTTATCTCGGATCACGCGATCTCAATTGGGAAGTTTCGGCCACCTACGGCCGTTCACGGACCGAAGGTCGCAGCCGGGAACTGGTTCAACAGAACTTTGAAAACGCTTTGGCTGGCTGCCCAACTGATGCCGTCAGTTCACCGATCGAAACGATCAGCGGCACATGTACGCCGTTCAATCCCTTCGGCAATCAGAATACCCAAGCTGTGGCCGACTACATAACGACGATTGCCAATCCGACTGCAACCAATGAACAGGTCGATGTCATCGCTACCATCGGCGGTGATCTAATCGACATCTGGGGCGGAGCAGTCGCGTTTTCGGTTGGCTATGAACATCGTGACGAGTCGGCCGATTTCGATCCGGGCACTTTCTTCTTCGGGCAGCCAGATGCTGAAGATCCAGATGCTCCGCGCACCCAGTATGGACGCTCTATTCCAATCGATCCTGTTTCCGGTTCGTACAACACCGACGAGGTCTTTGGCGAGCTTCTGGTCCCGATCGTATCGCCATCGATGGACTTGCCTTTCGTAAACTTACTCGAAGCCAAGGGCGCCGTGCGGTACGTTGATAACTCGCTTACGGGCGGCGATTTGACCTGGACCGCTGGAGGCCGCTGGAAGCCGGTTGAAGATATTGCTTTCCGGGGCAACTTCACCCGCTCTATCCGCGCGCCTGCCATCACCGAACTGTTCAATCCGAACAGCGCTATTTTCACGACGGCTGATGATCCGTGCGATTCTCGTTACATCAACGCCGGTCCTAACCCTGAGCAGCGTCAAGCAAACTGCGCCGCAGCGGGCCTGCCAGCGAACTTCACCTCGAATATCGTGGACTTCACGACTCGCGGTTCGCTTTCTGGCAACACCGATCTCGAGAATGAAAAAGCCGACAGCTGGACAGTAGGCGCGGTTCTCACGCCGACGTTCGCACGGGGTCTTACGCTTTCGGTCGATTACGTGGATATCGCGCTGGAAGGCGCTATTCAGAGTGTCGACGCGGAAGGCACCCTCGAAGCGTGCTATGATGCCAACGACTTCCCGAATTCCGCTTGCGATAGAATTGATCGTGGTGCGGACGGCCAGGTCGAATTTATCCGGACCGGATATCTGAACGTCGCATCGTATGATTACCAGGGTATCATCGCCGACCTGCGCTGGTCTGAGCCGACGCCCTTCCTCGGCGCTGATAGCCGCCTTGGGTTGCGTGGCTCGTATCAGTACATCGACAAGCTCGAACAGCAGGTCGGTACTGGCGATCTTTCGACGTCACGTGGTTCGATCGGCTACTCCAAGCATCAGGGAACCCTC
The DNA here is from genome assembly GCA_002695185.1 of Erythrobacter sp. The sequence goes on along the minus strand of NZOF01000035.1, from coordinate 5,810 downwards.
GGCGTCACTTATGACAATGGTGATTGGGGTGCGTTCACTCAGTTCCAATATATCGGCAAGGCAGTTGTCGATGCCGACGCGGATCCGAGTGCATACCAGTTCTTCGATGTTGACGATATCGTCTTTATGGATGCCGGTCTGAGCTTCCGGACCGAAGACAACTTCGTTTTCCGATTCATCGTAGAAAACGTGTTTGACCGTGATGCTCCTATCCAGGTCCCCGCGGCTGGTGGAGCAAGTCTCTCGACCTATTTCGACGGTATAAGGGGTCGTTATTTCAAGGCAGCAGCAACATTCGAATTCTAATCGATAGCTTGCGACGTAAAGAAAGGGCCCCCGGAAACGGGGGCCCTTTTTTAATTTCTATTTAAGTGGGACTCCTACGCCACCTGCATCTCTAGCGCCCCGTCGCCCTCATCGATGTTAACCGTCGAACCATCAGGCACATTGCCTGACAGGATCATATCGGCGAGCGGGTCCTGCACGTAGCGCTGAACCGCTCGCTTCAAAGGACGAGCGCCGTATACCGGGTCGTAGCCCACTCGGCCAAGCCACTTCTTTGCGGCTTCCGTTAGGTCCAGTTCGATCTTGCGATCCTTCAGCAGCTTCTGAACCCGTGCGACCTGGATATCGACGATGGGGGCCATGTGCTCCTGAGCCAGGCGGTGGAAGAGGATGATCTCGTCCAGCCGGTTAAGGAACTCGGGCCGGAAATGGCCGCGCACCACGTCCATCACTTGCGGCTCGACATCCTCGACCTTCTGGTCGTCGTCCATGTTCGCCAGATACTGGCTGCCGAGGTTGGAGGTAAGGATGATCAGCGTATTGCTAAAGTCCACCACCCTGCCCTGCCCGTCAGTAAGTCGGCCGTCGTCGAGGACCTGCAGCAGAACGTTGAAGACATCGGTGTGCGCCTTCTCGACCTCGTCGAACAAGACGACCTGGTAGGGGCGACGACGGACGGCTTCGGTCAGCACGCCGCCTTCCTCGTAGCCGACATAGCCCGGAGGCGCGCCGATAAGGCGGGCAACCGCATGCTTTTCCATGAACTCGCTCATGTCGATGCGGACCATTGCGCTGTCGTCGTCGAACAGGAACCCGGCGAGCGCCTTGGTGAGCTCGGTCTTACCGACCCCGGTGGGACCGAGAAATAGGAAGCTGCCAAGCGGACGGTTCGGGTCCTGCAATCCCGCGCGCGCGCGACGCACGGCTTTGGACACGGCGTCGATCGCCTGGCTCTGACCGATCACGCGCTTCGCCAGAATGTTTTCCATGTCGAGCAGCTTCTCGCGCTCGCCTTCCATCATCCTGTCAACTGGAATGCCCGTCCAGCGCGAGACCACGCCAGCGATATCGTCTTCGGTGACTTCTTCCTTGAGAAGGGCATTGTCTGTCTGTCCGCTGGCCTCGGCCAGCTTGCGCTCCAGTTCGGGGATCTTGCCATACTGCAGTTCGCCCGCCTTCTGCAGGTCGCCGCCGCGCTGGGCTTGCTCCAGTTCGATCCGCGCCTGGTCGAGCTCTTCCTTGACCCGCGCTTCGGCATGGATCTTGTCACGCTCGTTCTGCCAGCGTGTGGTGAGCTCGGAAGACTGCTGCTCGAGTTCGGACAGCTCTTTGCGCAGGGCATCAAGTCGGTCCTTCGAGGCGCTATCGCTTTCCTTCTGCAGGGCCTGCTCTTCGATCCGCAATTGGATGATGCGACGATCGAGCCCTTCGATTTCTTCCGGCTTGCTCTCCACCTCCATGCGAATGCGGCTGGCGGCCTCGTCCATCAGATCGATCGCCTTGTCGGGCAGAAAGCGGTTTTGAATGTAACGGTTGGAAAGCTGCGCCGCGGCCACGATAGCGCCATCGGTGATGCGCACACCGTGATGCAGCTCGTACTTATCCTTGATGCCGCGCAGGATGGACACAGTGTCTTCCACGCTTGGCTCATCGATGTAGACCGGCTGGAAGCGCCGCTGCAGCGCGGGGTCTTTCTCGACGTACTTCTGATATTCATCGAGCGTGGTCGCGCCGATGCAGTGCAGCTCGCCGCGGGACAGTGCAGGCTTCAGGAGGTTGCCTGCATCCATGCTGCCTTCCGACGCGCCCGCGCCGATCAGCGTGTGCATCTCGTCGATGAAAAGAATGATCTGGCCTTCTGCGCCCTTCACCTCGTCTAGAACCGCCTTTAGCCGTTCCTCGAACTCACCGCGATACTTCGCGCCAGCGATCAGCGCGCCCATGTCGAGCGCCATGAGGGTGCGACCCTTGAGGCTGTCGGGTACATCGCCATTGGCGATGCGCAGCGCGAGCCCTTCGGCGATCGCGGTCTTGCCGGTGCCGGGTTCGCCGATAAGGGCGGGATTGTTCTTGGTGCGGCGGGCAAGGATTTGAACCGTGCGGCGAATTTCCTCGTCACGGCCGATCACCGGATCGAGTTTCCCGTCGCGCGCCGCCTGCGTGAGGTCGCGCGCGTACTTCTTCATAGCGTCGTAAGCGTCTTCCGCGCCTGCACTGTCGGCAGTGCGGCCACCAGTTGCTTCCTGAATCGCGTCTTCAAGCGATTTTGCATCGACACCCGCTGCCTTCAGCGCCTTGCCCGCGTCGTTCTCTGCAAGAGCGAGCGCCTGCAGGATGCGCTGGACCGGCACGAAGCTGTCACCCGCTTTCTCGGCAAGCTGTTCCGCCTGATCGAGAGTGCGCACCGCATCATTGTCGAGGCCTGGCGTAGCTTGCGCGCCGCCACCGGATACAGAAGGCACCTTGCCCAACGCCGTATCGATTTCGGTAATCGCCACGCCCGGGTTGCCGCCGGCGCGCTGGATCAGTTGCGCGGCCATGCCCTGCTCGTCGTCCAGCAATGCCTTCAGAAGGTGAGCAGGCGAAATGCGCTGGTGGCTCATGCGGATCGCGACCGTCTGCGCTGCCTGAAGGAAGCCTTTGGCCCGATCGGTGAATTTTTCGAGATTCATCTAAAACCCCTCTTGCGAGAATTACTGCTCGAATATGGTGTTGCGGATATGCAACACAAGGCCCCGCAGCGAATTTTGCGAGGTGTGTTATTCAAACATAGGGGTGTGCCTGCTCTGCGCGAGAGGCAAGCGGAAATTTATTCCGCAGAGATACCTTCAAGGCCGGGCACCATGACGGTCCGTCCACCGCCGAAATCTTCGCGCACCACGATCAGGCCCTGTCGTTCCAGATGTTCGAGAAGACGGCGAATGCGGCCCGGCGAGCTGGTGCCGTAAGCCCTTGCCAGCTCGGCTTCGTCGACCTGTGTTTCCCCGGCATGCGCGGCCTTGGCGATGACCAAGAACGGACCCAGTAGATCTTCATCCACCGACCGCGCCAGTTCCATGATCCGCGTCTGAAGATCCTCACCCAGTTCGCCCAGCCCGGCTCCTGCAACGGCAAACCGGCGGCGGAAAGCGTACATGTCGGGCATTGGGCCGATCAGCCGCTCGCGGCGACACCGGGTGAGAAACGTCTGGAATTGCGCACTGGCGGACTGGAACGCGATACCCTCCTCGCTTGCCAGTTCGTGGATGATTTCATCTATGCGCTGAACGACAGCAGATTTGTCGGTGTCCTGTGCCGGAGCCTCTACCTGCCGTTCCTCGGCATGGGCGATGCTATCTTCGATCTCCTCTATCCGCGGTGCTGGAGGCGGCGCCGGTGGCGGTGGCGCCTTGGCGACGTCGGCAGCCAGATCGCGGGTGAGCAGATCGGCCATATCTTCGGGTGCTGTATCGGGCAGCGCCATCAGCCCTTCACTGCGAGCGACATTGCCAGTCTTCACCGGACCGATCTTCACCGACAAGGGCAGGCGTGTAATGGCGGGGCCGAGAGCCAGGAAATGTCCGCGTTCCAGTTCGCGTATGCGCTCGGCCTGCCGCCGGTCCATGCCGAGCAGATCGGCGGCGCGCACCATGTCGATGTCGAGAAAGGTCCGGCCCATCAGGAAGTTCGAAGCCTCGGCAGCCACATTCTTGGCCAGCTTTGCAAGGCGCTGCGTCGCGACGATTCCGGCCAGGCCGCGCTTGCGCCCCCGGCACATGAGGTTGGTCATGGCCGACAGCGTCATGCGCCGCGTGTCTTCCGCGATTTCGCCAGCCACCGCGGGAGCAAACATCTGCGCTTCATCGACCACGACCAGCGCCGGATACCAGTGCTCTCGCGGTGCATCGAACAGGGCGGTCAGGAATTGCGCCGAACAACGTATCTGCTGTTCCACTTCCAAGCCATCGAGATCGAGCACCACACTTGCACGGTGTTCACGGATACGCCGCGCCAAGGCTTCGATTTCACCCGGCGAATAAGCCGATCCGTCGATCACCACATGGCCGAATTCTTCCGCAAGGGAAGGAAAGTCACCTTCCGGATCGATCACCACCTGTTGAACAAGGCCGGCGCTTTCTTCGAGCAGACGGCGCAGCAGATGTGACTTGCCGCTTCCCGAATTGCCCTGAACGAGCAGACGGGTGGCGAGAAGTTCCTCGACGTCGAACTCAACCGGCTTGCCGGAAGAATCATGTCCAATGGTGATCTGGGTTGTCACGGCCCCATGGCTAGCGGCCCGAATCCGATTGGCGGAAGGCCCTGCGCCGGGTTTTGCCCAGAGCATTGCGCCGCCCTCCCCCGCTCGCTAGGCATTCCGTCAGGAGAGGATTGAATTGATGGCGAATTGGTTTTGGCGCACCGGTGCGATGCTGCTGTTGGTGGTGCTCGTGGCATTCATCGCGCTGGCTACGTGGGAGCCGCTTTGGGCGGAACGCAGCGACACCCTCCCGCCAGAAGCAAACTATTCTGCCGAGATTATCCGTGACGAATTTGGCGTGCCGCATATCTACGGCAAGCGGGATCGCGACGTCGCCTATGGGGTGGCCGTTGCGCATTCGGAGGATGATTTCTCCACTCTTCAGGACGTCATCGCCATGGCTCGTGGCCGATATGGCGCGATTGCGGGGCAGGAAGGTGCAGCAGTAGATTACGTTTACCACTTGCTCGACGCGCGCGGCACTGCAGAACGGCACTATCCGACAATGCCTGCAGATACGCGCGCCCTGTTCGAAGCCTATGCCACCGGCCTGAACGACTACGCCGAGCAAAATCAGGACGAGATCAAGCTGGGCAATCTCTTCCCCGTCAATGGACTGGATGTGGCTGCCGGTTTTGCGCTTCGCCAGCCGTTCTTCTTCGGCCTCAACAATGTAATCGAGCCGCTCGTCGCAGGCGACGATCTGCGCCGGGAATATGGTCCGGACATCCCGGGTTTCCCGCGCGAAGCCACTCCCGATGCAGCGATGGGCGCTTCTAGCGCCGAAGGCGAGAAGACTGCCTATTCGCCATTCGGGAAAGATGCGGCGCATAACGGATCCAACGCCTTTGCGATTGCCCCCGTTAAATCCGGCGGACCGACTATCCTAGTATCAAACAGCCACCAGCCGTGGCGCGGCGGAGTGGCTTGGTACGAACTTGTCGTCGAAAGCGAAGAGGGCTGGCACTATGCCGGGGCTAATTTCCCGGGATCACCCTTCCCCTTCCTGGGCCATAACGAGGACCTTGGCTGGACCAATACGGTCAACACGCCCGACATGGTCGACGTATACAAGCTGGAACTGGACGAGACCGGCACGCGGTACCGGTTCGGCGGCGATTGGCGCGAACTGGAGACCCGTGAGGTCACGCTGCCAGTCCGGGTTGGTCCTGTAGTCTTGCCGATCGGCAGGGAAGTGCATTGCAGCGTGCACGGGCCGGTCATCATCAATGACAAGGGCGCGTTTGCTTTCCGCTATGGTGGCATGGACAATCTCGGCCAGCTCGAT
>NZOF01000034.1 GCA_002695185.1 Erythrobacter sp. | reverse complement strand
TCCAGCGCATCGGCATTGGCGCGGCCCCAGTCGTACAGTAGCTGGACGGGCTCTACGAAGCGCCGGCCCAAGGAAGTCAGCCGGTACTCGACCGCAGGGGGTACCACCCTTTCGACATGGCGGCTGATCAGGCCGAGCCGTTCCATCTCGCGCAGGGTCTGTACCAGCATCTTCTTGGAGATACCGGGAATGCTGCGTTGGAGCACATCGGTGTCGCCCACGCCGATAGCCGTGGGGATCGTGATCCGCGCGAGCAGATCCCGACTGTCCCCTCTTCCGAGTATGGCGCGCTGCTGACGAATGAAGGCGTCACGACCCACTCGTGCGGCCATTGCCTTCACCTGATCCCCGACCGGGCCGTGGACATGGGTCTGGTGGATCAGCTGCGGAAGCAACCGGTCCGTGACACCCAGGAACCGCCCGGCTTCCAGCGCGACGATGGCATCGGCACGCTCTCTCCTGCGCGCAGCGCTGTCCTCCCGGGCGCTCGTATCGAGCAGGGCGAGCCGGGTGACGCGTTCGGGCGCCTGGCGTAGCATCTCGAAGGCGACGTAGCCCCCCATCGAAAGCGCGACCAGCGCGAAGGTCTCTGGCGCGGCTGCGAGAGCGCGGTCCGCCATCGCGGCGACGGTGTCGTCCAGCGTCAGATCGGCGATCGCGGGCGCTGCGATATCCCGCAAGTCCTCGATCTGCGCGCGCCACAGGCTCGCATCGCACAGGAGCGCCGGCAGGAAGAGGACGCTGGTCAGGCGCGTCATCTCCCGGGATGGACCCGAGAACCTTCGTCCGGTCGGGTGGACGATATGGCGATTTTCGCAACGGACTGGTTCATGCAGGCTTCCCTTTCGCCAAGCGTGACTTTTCTTCGAGGCGTTCATCATTCTCATTTTCCGAGGACGTACCGGTTCTTCGCACACTAGGGTTGCGACGCATGATGCCCACGAGATGCGCAGGACGGTCCCGTCTGCGGCATACGCGCATATTATAGCCATTGCGCGAACCGCCAGGCGCGAGAGCGATCTCCTGCATCCCTTTTATGATCGACGAAACCCGACCAGGGGGCCGAATGGATGATTTGGGCTCGCGGGCAGGCGCTCAACGTTTCGTGAACCCGTCGTAGGCTAGGAGACGGCCATGACGAAAGACACCGATTCTCCGGAAGAGCTCGCGAACCGTCCGACCGCGATCGCGGGGCGACCGACCTTCTCGGGTGCAGCCCGCCTGGTCTATTTCTGCGACGCCGGCTGTCGCCCCAACCCCGGACCGCATCTTCCGGTCGTATGGGACGGACAGGTCTTCCTGGATGCACCACGTGTCGAAGGGACCAACCACCGAGCCTCCTACCACTCCGTCAAGGTCGCACTCGACGATGCGGCACGTCACGGTGCGACGCACGTCGAAGTCCAGCTGACTTCACGTCTGGTCTTTCTTCAGCTGAGCACGGGAGGATATTGCCGGGACATCGACCTGAAGAACCTGCGCGACTTGATCTTCACCTTGGCAGATCGGGTCAGTCCGATACGAATCGTTTTGGTGACGGAGCCTTTCCTGCTGGGCAGCCGGGTGTTCCCGTCCCGAAGAGAGTTGCGTGATCACGTCGAGGCCATTCCAATATAGGCTGATCGTGACTTCCGCACGGACGTGCGCCGCTCCTCGACCATGCGTATCGTCGCCTGGACGCGCGCGGGAAAGGATCCGTCGTTGATCTCTCGTGGCTCAACGACCAGTCCGAGTTCCAAGGTTCCCGGATCTCGGATCGGCAGGGTGAAGCTTTCCAGCCAGCGCCCCGGGCCCATGCTCGTCGTATCCGGATCGCTGGTGAACACGAGCGCCGTGCGGACCAGCCTTTTGAGATCCAGGCACCCCATTCTGCCGTCGATGAGCCGCCCGCCTGGCTTCGGATCGCCGAGCAGGAGCTCGCCGTTCGGGCCCGACCCGATAACTTCGTAGATCGTATAGCGTGCGTGACGGAAGCCTTCGGGGACGCTCACCCCTCGTAACAGACCCATGGTTTCATCATCGTTCTCCGCGTCTCCCAGACCTTTCAGTTTCCACGCGAATTCCTGCAATGTCCTGTCGTCGTGTTCGATGGCGGTGTGCCTAGCTTGCTGGACGAGCTCGTCCATCACCGACGCCAGATTTTCTCCTATGCTCTTCATGCTTTTCCCTTCTCTGCGGTTATTCGCGACCCATCGTCGTTTCGATCGCCTCCGTGAGGAAGGACCCGACCACCGGTGCCACGGAAGTTGATCGGTCCGGTGCTTCTCGTAGAAGGAGCCGGTGACGCTGCTCGTTTCCATGGCCCTCCTCATCGTTCCCGCCGGCGAGGAATTCGCGTGTACGCCCGAGGCGGTCTGGGACGGCGACGGACCGGTATGGTGTGCCGAAGGCCCACGCATCCGGTTGGCCGGCATCGCCGCGCGCGAACTGGATGGGAGCTGTTCGACCGGTCATCCCTGCCCCGACGCGGATCCGATCGCCGCACGCGATGCCTTGGCCGGATTGCTCGGTCGCACCCTTGGTTGGGGCCGCCACGGCCACGTGCTGGTGGAAGGCCCGACCATGCGCTGCGTGTCCACAGGATCGGCGGGACGTGACCGGACGGGCGCATGGTGCGTATCGCCCAGGGCCGGGGACGTCTCCTGCGCGATGGTCAGAGGCGGCTGGGCGTCGCGATGGGATCGATATTGGAAGGAGCACCGATGCCGTTGAAGGAACGAGAGGGCCGTTCGGAAGACCGCGATGACCTCTTCATGAGACTGGAGTTCGTGGTCATCGTCCTGATGATGGTCGGATCACTCCTGTCGGTGGTGGTTTCGTTCATCTGGCCCTCGGCCGCCATCGCACATCCTGGGGGGCTCGCAGCGGACGGTTGTCATAACGATCGCAAGAACGGGGGGCGCCATTGTCATCGGACACCGCCGACTCAGAGCCGCGACCGACAGTCGGCTCGAACTGATGTCTATTATGCGAATTGCGCGGCAGCTCGGGCAGCGGGTAAAGCTCCCGTCAGGAGCGGCGACCCGGGATACGCCCGACACCTCGACCGCGATGGGGATGGGATCGGTTGCGAATGATGAATGACGGACGGGACCCGCCCGAAGACGATCTTGGCGAAGACGAGCATGATGCCTTGGCAGCCACCGGCCGTGCCATCTCCGGTCTCGTCCCGATGTTCGGCGGGGTCATCGGCGAACTCATCACGAAGATCATTCCAGATCAACGAACGGAGCGGATCGTCCGCTATGTCCGCGATCTCAATACGCGTCTTGAAGCTCTCGAGGCGGATCTTGATGCAATTCTCGCAGAGCCGGAGAACATCGATCTGATCGAAGAGGGCGGTTTCCAGGCCGCACGGGCGATGAGTTGGGAAAGGGTCGACAAGATAGCCACGATGGTGGCCAATGGTCTTCGATCGAAAGATGCCGATCTCGTTCGCCGCAAGAGACTCACGAGACTGCTCGGACAGTTGGATGACGATGAGCTCGTGCTGCTCAACGCCTACGGTCAGTCCTACGGCGGAGATCTCGGGATCTGGCAGATGGTCAATCGGCCGGACCCGGCGGATCTACAGTCGAGCCGGAGCGAGATCGACGCGGAGAAGCTCTATGAGGCGGGCCGCGAACATCTCCTGCGTCTGGGCCTGCTATGCAAGAACTACCGGACACCGCCTCGGGGGCAGGCGCCGACCTTCGATACCCGGAAGGGCGATTACGAGCATTCTGTCGAGATTTCCTATCTTGGGCGGCTGCTCCTGCGCCACCTCGACATGGCTTCGCCTGTAGATGCCCGAGATCAATGATCGTCATCCTCACTTGCCTCACGCCGGCATGATCCGCCCCTTACGAACGATGCCCCATTCGCGATCGGACGCTACGTCTGCGACCGGTTCAGCTCCGACGCGCTGACCTTCCCGGTGCGCGAGCGTCAGCGTCCACTGGCGCAATCTCCTTCCGCTCCCGGTCCGCGTCGCCTGGCGGCATTGCTCAACGCAGGGTAGCGGTGTCGGCCAGCGCCCGGAAATCCCCGACCGTGCGATCGAAATAGTGGAGGCGGGGTGCATCGAAGGTCAGCATGAAGAGCCGTCCCTCGATGATCGCGGCCCTGGCCTCGCCCTTTCTCGTCAGCTGGTCGAGATCGGTGTATTCGTAGGTGAAGTGCACGCCTTCCGATCCGAGGAACTGGCCGGGCTCGACCGAGAAGATCTGGAAAGCAGCGAGATCCTTGTAGGTGCGATAGGTCCCTTCAAGGAGTTCCGGCACTTCGATCAGCAGCGTGGACGAGGTGAACTTGGGCAGTGGATCGTGCTTCTTGTTCCGCTCCTTCACTAGCGGATCGCCGGCCTCGATGCCTCCGAAGAAGGTGACGTCGTTGAGCTGTTCGCCATCTAGCGTCCAGGTTTCGGTCCGCTTGCCGATCTTTCCGTTCAGGCGGTTCCAGTCCCGCGAGGGAGTGACCACCACGTCGGAATCCGCGACGTCGACCGTATTACCCTTCTCCCGGAGCTTGTGGGCGTCGGCAGGCGCGGCGGCCAGCGCGAGAACGGGTGCAGCTAGGCCCGCGATCGCCCAGGAACGTAAGAAACGAGAACTCATTGAAAAGGCTCCTTGGGCAGCATCATGCCGATCATCTTCGCATCGTCGGCATTTGGTGCGAGTTCGAGATAGCGGGCGAGTTCCCGCTGGGCCCGCGTCCGCTCTCCGGTCTTGAACAGCGAGAGACCGAGACCGCGATGTGCGGCCGCGAGACTGTCATCGAGAGCGATGGCGTTCGAATAGAACTCGACCGCGTTGACGAGGTCACGCTGATTGCCTCGGGTGCGATAGAGCTCGCCTCGCGCGTGCCACAGCTGGGCGGTCCAACCGTCCTTGGCGAGATTGTCGATGATGTATTCGCTACCGCCGAAATCGTTCAGCTTGATCTGGTCCTCCAGGAAGACCGGGAGCCACGCCGACAGCGCTTCCTGATAGCGCTCGGCACCATAATCTCGACCAGCCCCTTCAGGAGCTGCGAGAGCGGCGAGGTAGGTAGCGCGCTCGCTCGTTGGCGGATGCGACGCGGTGAAGGCGATCGCGTTGAACTTCGGCTTCTTCAGGCCTCGCGCGACCGCCGACGCCTCCATCTCGCCCATGAGGTTCTGCCAGACGTTCGATGCGGCCTGAGGAGCGAGCGTGCTCCGGTTGAGGTAGCCCAGACCGAGCAGGTCCGCTTCGCGCTCGTGGTCGCGGCCGTAGCGGTACAGGTTTCCGTATACCGAGATCTCGAGTGACTCATATGTGCGGCGAGCGTCGTAGCTCGGCGACATGCTCGCCAGCAGCACGCCCCAGGCGAGCAGGTCGGTTCCGTTCCGAGCCGCCTTGAAGCGGTTGAGACCGTGACGGCTCTCGAAATGGCCGAACTCGTGACCGAGCACCGCTGCCAGTTCCGCCTCGTTGCGCATCCGCAGGAGGAGGCCGCTGAAGACGCGCATGGTGCCGTTGTGCGACATGGTCGCGTTGAAGGTCGGTTCCCGCATCACATAGATCCGCGCGGTGCCGCAGCGATCGTCTCCGACTGCGCGGCAGAGGACCTCCTTGAGATAGCCGCTCAGCTTCTCGTCCTGGATGACGAGTGGGGAGGCGGCGAGCCGACGCTCGCTCTCGTCGTCCTCGCGCCACAGGCCGATCTCGTCGACACCTTGCGGCTGGTAGTAGCCTTCGAAGGGCGGAGGGAGCGGGGCAGGTTCGGCGGCGACTGATGCGGTCGATGCGCCTGCGAGCAATCCCGCCGCGAGTATGGATGAGCGGATCACGCTCATTCCTTCCCGATGTCGCTGCCGGGGAATTCCTCCAGAAGCTGCCTGACCCGCTTCTGGGATCCTTCCGCTTCGCGCACGTCTCCGCCCATCGCGCCATCGGCGTTGAGCCAAAGGAGGTCCCCCGTCCTCAGATCGACGAGACCGGCATAGCCAAGGTGTTCGCCGGATTTCACCGCGATCCCTGGCCCTAGCAGGGCGACTGCCTGGAGGATCTTGCGGCCCGTCGAACCGTAGGCATCCTTGTTGAAGATGAAGAGGCCGTAGTCGGCACTTTCTGCTCCTGGTAGGTCGGCCACTCCGTCGCCGAGCGACCAGTCGAAGACGTCCGCCTTGTTGTCCTTCTTCTTGGTCGGCAGTCGGTTGCCGACGAAGAATTGGTACTCGATGACCGCTTGCGACACGGCGGCGAACAGGGCCATGTGCTCCTCAACGGCTCGGGCGTCTTCCCCGAAGGCTTCCGGCGCTTCGACGACCTCGTTGCCTAGCCGCGCCTGGAGTTCTTCGAGCGCCACCTGGATGTTGCTCTTGGCCTGCTCGGTCCAGTCCGCGTTCGGCTCGAACATCCCGCCCGTGGATTGGGAGCCAACGCTCACAGCGGGCCGGAAGACGAGGATCCGTTTCCCGCTGTTAGCTTCGAGTTCGAAACCCTGTTTCACCGCGGATCGCTCTTGAGCGTGTGCCGGCGAAGCGAAGGACATCAGGATCGCAATCGCGGCGGCGATCGACCAGAATATGATTTTCATCTTGCCCCCCTTGCAGACCACTCCCGTAGCCCGCCCCTAGCGGATACCAATATATTGACCGAATTAGATTTCATAGCTCAAAGTTGGGAAAGGTTGTCTCCGCTGTGGCGCAGACCAACGCGAGCATACGCCGTCGCTCATCCTTGAGGCATCTTAATGTGTAGGCTTCGCCGCAGATCCGCTGAAGCTCGATCTGCCAGTTGACGGTGGTCACAGAGAACCAACGCTCCCCGGAGCCGCAGGACCCCTTAGTGGTGCGTGCGAAGGTATCGCGTGAGTCTCGCAATTTGCCCTCCGCGCTTCGCCGCGCACTCAGATGTTCCCGACCGGTCACCGGACAGGATGCCGGCATGACGCGACAGACTTGACTCGTGGGGCATCGTGCTTGCGAGTTACTGCTTGTAGTCGATTCGTTCCGCTGATATCGGCGTTGTATGGCAACGGGAATTCACAGCACCGGAGCGATCGACGACGTCAAGGTCGCCGATCGGTGGGCCTGTGATCTCGGGCTGGCTCCCGTGCCGCTATTCAGCGACGAGATCGAAGGGGATGGAAGCCACCAAGTCCTGCTTGATGGGGGGCTTGGCAGCTTCGCGATCTCCCTCACGCGCGAGGAACTGTGGCGGGACCGTCGCGCCGCCGAATGGGCTTGGTCGAGCGGTGTGCCTCACCATGTCACGGTTACCCCCGATCGTGTTGCGGTCACGCGCTGGGACGCCAAGACACCCGAGCTGTTCTCCTTGTCCAGCGTGCATGACCGACTTGACGCGTTCTACAAGTATCTCGTCGCCGATCGGGTTCGATCTAACAAGCGCGTCACCGAGGAACTGGTCGAGCTTTTCAGGAAGACACGTTCAGCGGTAGCCGCTGCAGAGATGCCCGATGCAGAAAGCGTCAATGTCTTCCTGGCCCTGCTCGCTGAAGGCATGGAGATCGGCGGGCGCAAGCACTTACCGGGGATTGGCCGCGAACTTCTGGACGCGCTGCCTGGCACCAGCCGCGAGATGCTGGTCGCGGAGGCGGCCGGACAGGCGCGCAGGAGCGACTTGTTGGGCCTTCAACCGGATCTCGCGATCCGCCATGCTGGCAGCGAGATATTCCAGGAAGCCCATTTCGCCTTGGGCCAAACGTCGATGCCTGACCTGCTTGGCTGGATCGGCCCCGCTACGGCGAAACGGGAGACTCGCGGAACTGCCCACTTCACTCCCCCGCCATTGGCCCGCACGATCGCAGAGCGTGCTCTGTCCGAACTCGGCGATATTCGTTCGCGGCGGGAGCTGACCGTGATGGATCCAGCCTGCGGTTCGGGCTCGTTCCTCTACGAGGCCATCCGCACCATCCGCAGGATGGGTTTCCAGGGCAAGCTCAGTGTGATCGGGCGCGACATCTCGGAACCCGCCGTGTCGATGGCTCGCTTCGTTCTAGCACTCGCTGCTTCCGATTGGTCACCAGACGGCGGGCTTCGTATCGATCTGGCCGTGGCTGACTCCCTTCGGGCTGACTTGCCCCGATGCGACGTCCTGCTCATGAACCCGCCGTTCCTTTCCTGGAACGCCATGCCGGCTGCAGAGCGAGAACTCACTCGCGAGTTGATGGGAGGGCTTTTGCAGGGCCGTGCGGACCTCAGTATGGTGTTCGTGCTTCGGGCACTTTCAGCACTCATGCCCGGAGGTGTGCTTGGTGCTCTACTGCCCGCAAGCTTGCTGACACTTCTGGCGGCGGAGAAGTGGCGCGCAAGTCTGATCGAGCGAACGGATGTGCGCATGCTGGCCTTTCTCGGTGACTACGGATTGTTCCGCCATGCAACGGTGCAGGTCGCGGGCCTCGTGCTGCGGAGCGGGAAGGCCGATTCCGAGACGCCAGCACTCGCCATGATCGCGGGAGACACAGCACAGTCAACAGGAGACGCGTTCCGGGCGGTGCGCCGCGGCGTCGCTCCGGTCGACGACCGGCGAGGTCGCTGGCACGTGTATCCCATCCCTTCCAATGCTTTCTTAGGAACGACCTGGCGCCTCGTGCCGCCGGCGGCCGCAGAGGCGCTGCACCGCTTGCAGAAGCTTGGCGCGACGCGCCGGATAGGGGAGTTGTTTGACGTCCGGCAGGGGATCAGGACAGGTCGGAACGGCGTGTTCCTCGTATCTGCGGTCGAACACTCGAAGCTGCCGCCCGCCGAGCGGACTTGGTTCAGGCCTGCGATGACGAGCGACAATCTCATCGACGGAAAGTTGACGCCGGATAAGTGGCTCTTCTACCCGAATGACGGGGATCGTAAGCGGATTGTTGATGAAGAGGATCTCAGGAGCAAGGTGCCGGAGTTCCACGCCACGTACCTCGCACCCTATCGGGCGGAACTAGCGGCCAGATCGAGTATCGTGCGGGCCGGCCGGGAGGACTGGTGGGGGCTTTCCGAGCGACGGAGCTGGAGCGCGAGCGACGCTCCGCGCATCGTCTCGAAATATTTCGGGGCGCCCGGAAGCTTCGCTCTGGATCCCAAGGGCTTCTACGCGGTCGTTCAAGGCTATGCGTGGTTCCCGCGAACCGAAGCGACCGATGCCGACAGCGTGAGCATTGACGATGAAGGAGCGTACGATCTGGATGCGACGTCCGCGACCACGATCCTGCCAGAGTTGCTTCCCGCGTTTGCAGCACTGTTCAATTCCGAGCCCTTCCACACTGTTCTGCGCTTGTTTTCGTCGTATGTCGGAGGAGGGCAATATGACCTCAGCCCGCGTTTCGTGAACCAGGTCCCGGTCCCTGATCTCGTTTCGGCAGCGCGCGATGAACGGGTCGGGGCGAGGTTGAATCAGCTTACTCGCCTCGGAACGCACATGGCGCCCCAGGATTCGGAATGGCGGGCACAGGTCAGTTCCGTTGTCCGAAGCCTCTACGGCGAGGCGCTCTTCGAGGATCTCTGACCGGTGAGGCCGTTCAGGATCAAGGTCGATGATCTGGAGGCTCATCGCCTCGCGACTCAGACAGCGCTTTCCAAGGCGAGCCTTTCGAAGGGTGTCACCCTAGAGCGCGAAGACCAGGGAGGAATTGTTGCTTTCGGTGTCGCCCGAAGCGCTGGCGCCGAACGGACATCTAGAAATAGGGGCGCTGACGTGTTCGTCGTGCCGATCAAGGATCTCGGTGGTAGTCTGTTTGCCTGGCTGGGCTATCGCGAGGAATGGTTGTTGGAAAAAGCCGGCAAGACCAAGGTATTCTTATTTCGGTCCTCAGGCGCGACCATCCACTTCGGATATGAGGGGGTAGAACCCAAGCCGCAGATGTTTCGCGCCGAGTGGGCCGGTCTCGTCAAGGCGGATAAGGGCTGGGATTATCAGGCGGGAGACGCCGGCCATCCGCACTGGCAGTTTGACGCGCTGGAGAGCCTTGCAGCGGAGGGCGCAGCCGACGAGGCAGCGCTGATGGCCAATCTGATACGTGCGGAACAGACCGAGCCAACGGTGCGGGAATTCGGTTCGGCGGTATCGAACATACCTGAAGTGACGACCGTAGTGTCCTCACGAGCGATTGCGGCGGTGCATTTCGCTAGCGCCGCCCCCTGGTGGCGGACCAGCCCCGGTGATGCCCATGCTCACCATCCTGAGAACGTCCAACAGATCAGCAGGTGGCTGTCGCGCACGCTGTCTTACATCGACGATCAACTGGCCCGCGTCTAGCTCCTGGGCGAAGTGTCCAGGACATCTGGTCTTTCACCGTCGGCCACCTAGGATTGCGTGACTGGTCACTCCTGTCCAGTCCGCTTCCATTCCATCCGAATGCATCGTAAATGTTCCTGTCCGATTTGACTGAATCGGACCTATGCTCACCCTTCAAGTCGCCGCCTGAATTCACCATGCGTCCCGGTGTGGTCTTCCCAATCGATCTGCTCCTAAAATCACGAGTAGGGTGCAGGAGCTCACACACCATTGTCAGGTCTACGACCGAACCCAGCATCTGCAGAGGGCCCTTTCTTTCGCAATGCTCCTCCGTTTTTCTTTAGTCGCAGTAGAGGGAAAATCGCCTCAGTCGGGTGCCGAGCGCAGGAAATCAGATAAGGACCGCAATGCGTCCAGTTCGGCTCGGTAGGTTACACTTCGACCGCTTTTGCTGGAACGGACGAGGCCGGCATTGCGCAGGATCGACAGGTGGACCGATGCATTGTTCGGCATCGTGTCCGTCTGCTCGGCCACGTCGGTCGAGGTTATGCCATTCGGAGCGCTGGCTATCGCGAGGAATATCTCCAGCCTGGTCGGCTGGGCAAGGGCACTGAGCTTCGCGACGACATCCATCTTTTCCATTCTCCTGCAGATAGCGTCAGCCATCCCGACCGACAAGTTAATTCGATGCTTCAATAGCTATTGAAGTATTGAATCGATGTGCTATGTTGCTCGTGCGAGGCGCCGGTAGGTCCGGCGCGGAACGTGAGGAGCGGTGCCATGAGCGATACCGCGGATTACGACTTCGACCCTCATTTCGAGCAGGACCCGGTGAACTGGGCGCTCGATCCGCTTGAGGACGAAAGTGGCGGCATATTGGCTGTTCACCGCGTCGCGCTCGTCCGGATCGCATGCGTGGCTGCAGAGACCGGCGCCCGAATGCAGCGGGACGGCTTGGCGGAGGATCCGGTAGGCTGGATGGTCTCGCCGCTCGAGCTTTTCGAAGGCCGCGCGCCGATCGAAGCCTGCATGGAGCGCAGCGCCTGCTCGAAGGCGATCCTCCTTCACGGCCTGGGTCTTGGCCTCGACGCCGATCCGGCCGTGATGGATCGACTGCTCTTCGACCATTCGGCATCCTTGGAGAGCGGACATGGTTGAACCGGCGCAGTCCAATATACGCCAATTGCGCCGTGTCGACCTTCGTGTCGGCGAGACCGGCTTCGGCGATCCGGACGACCCTCAGCGCGTGGCTGCCGTCCTCGACGTGGAGACGACCGGGCTGGATCTCGAGAACGATAGGGTCATCGAACTGGCGGTGCGACGTTTCAGGTATGATCCCGGTGGGCACATCACTGAGATTGGTCGGGCGTGGTGCTGGCGCGAGGATCCTGGCGTTCCGCTGCCCGAAGATGTGATTCGGATCACCGGCATAACGGACCAAGATCTCGTCGGGCGTCGGATCGACGACAGGGTGGCGACCGATATCATCTCATCCGCCGATCTTGTCATAGCCCACAACGCCGCGTTCGACCGCCCCATGGTGGAGAAGCGCCTCACCGACTTGCCGACCAAGCAGTGGGCTTGCTCATGCGTGGAGATCGACTGGGCGGCGGCTGGCTTCGAAGGTCGGTCGCTCGGCTGGCTGTGCGCGCAGGCAGGATGGTTTTATGATGCCCATCGAGCGCAGGGGGATGTCGACGCACTCATCCAGCTTCTGCGCCACGAGCGGACCGATGGTCGCCCGCTGCTTTACGAGCTCGATGGCAGCTCTTCATGCGAAAGTTTCCTCGTTGAAGCCGTCGGCTCGGCGTTCTCGACCAAGGATGCTTTGCGGATGCGTGGCTACCGTTGGGATTCGAAGGCACAGGTCTGGTGGCGTGAGGTCATGCAATTCCGTCTTCTCGAGGAGCAGGCGTGGTTGGCCAGCGAGGTCTACGCGAGCGGAAGGGGAGCACGAGCTCTGGGCCCACGGCTCACAAGACGAGATGCATACAGCCGCTATCGCCTCGATAGTCGGGATTGATCGATGCCCGGAAAAACCAGCTTAGGAGAACCGAACATGGCGAGGAAGCCGGCCCGGAGAAATGCCGCCAGCAAGCAGGTCGCGAAAGCGACGCTGCCGGACGGCCTGATGAACGCCGCACCGGTTCCCTACTCAGTGGCGGACACCAGCATCACCGCACTGCAGGTCTATCACAATCCCGATCGCCGACCGTCGGGCGACGGTCCCTGGAACAACGAGGCGGACAAGGTCTCCTGGGTCGACAACGAGACCGGCCTCGGCTGCATC